>NZ_JABBDZ010000004.1:0-224576 GCF_012847305.1 Devosia sp. MC1541 | reverse complement strand
CGCTTGAGCGTGCCGGTCTGGGTCATGCGGTTGCGGAAATGGCGGATCGTGTTCTCATCGGGCGTGCGATCGCCGAGCGAGAACCCCAGGAAGCGCATCCAACTCAGGCGGTCCCGGATCATGAACTCTGTGCGGGCATCGGACAGGTTGTGCTGTGCCTGCAGGATCAGGATCTTGAACATGGCCACCGGATCGAACGGCGGCCGACCGCCTTTGCTGCCGTCACTGTAGCCAAGCCCCTCCACCAGCCAGGACCGGAAATACTCGAAATCCACCGTCCGCTCCAAAACCTCGAGCGGATCGCCGTGTTGGCTCAAGGCTTCGAGGTGATCGTTCAGGCTGAAAAGCGAATGCGGGTCCATGATGACGCTCCATGATCGGGCGACATCAATGAATCATGACTGCATCAAAGCCGCCAAGGGTTTTTGCGGACGTCCAGCTTGCGTCGCTCTGGCTATGGTTGTTCCCGTAACGTCCGCGGAACAGGCCATTATTGTTTTGGACGGGTCCGGATCAATGTGGGCCCAAGTCGATGGAACGCCCAGGATTGGCATTGCTCGCGATACCTTGAGCGAAGTGCTTTCCACCCTGCCGGGTGAACTAGAGCTCGGTCTTATGACCTATGGTCACCGCGAAAAGGGAAATTGCGGCGATATCGAGTTGCTGGTGGCGCCTGCTTCTGGGACAGCGGCGGCAATCAATGCGGCTGCAGCGAAAATAAACCCTAAGGGCATGACGCCCCTCAGTGATGCTGTGCGCTTGGCTGCGGAAGAACTGCGCTACACAGAGGATGCCGCAACGGTCATTCTCATTACTGACGGGTTGGAGACCTGTGAGGTTGATCCTTGTGCGCTAGGCAATGAGTTAGAAGCGCAAGGCGTCAATTTCACGACGCACGTTCTGGGCTTTGGTTTGACCGATGAGGAAGGGCGACAAGTCGCCTGTCTAGCGGAGAACACAGGCGGCAAGTATTTCTCGGCTGATGACGGGGCAGGGCTGGTTGATGCGCTCGGCACAGCCGTTGCCGAAGTCGCCCAAGCTCCAGAGCCCGAACCTGCCCCAGTGGAGCATGAGTTTAATCTGGTGCCGCAGGCCGTATTGGCCGAGGGCGTGCCTTATCATAATGAATTGGGTCAGTTGGTCTGGGAGGTGCACGCAGTCGCTGCAACCGGTGTCGGTGAGCGTTTGCAAACCGAATATGACTCAGGGGCTAAGTTCAACGTTGAGCCCGGTGATTACTATCTGCGCGCCACTTTGGGCGGGGCGACGGTCGAGCAGAAAATCAGTGTTGGTGATGGTGAGTTGGCCGAGCCGGTGGTCAATCTGAATGCCGGTTTGGTGAAGGTCCGGGCCGTAACCTCGGAAGGCGAGGTTCCCAATAGCAATACGCAGATCCGCATCTCTTATGGTGATGACAGGTCTACTGAGTTTGGCGAAGGCACTTTCCGGCTTCCAGCAGGACCGCTGGAGATGGAGGTGACCCATGACTCCGTCATCTACACCGAAGAGTTTTCTCTCACTGCGGGTGAAATATTAGAGAAGGACATCAATCTCCACGCGGGCTTTATGGAGGCCACGGCGATCTATGCCGAAGGCGTGGATGTGACCAGCAATCAGCTGCGGTATGGTTTGATGTCGGCCCGTAAATCCATCGACGGACGCCGTGAAGAGATCGACGTGGAATACGATACGTCGGCTAAATTTTATGCAGCGCCAGGGGATTATATCCTAAAAACTGACTTTGAAGCTGTCAGCGTTGAGACCCCTATTACCATAGTCGATGGTGAGCGGCTGGACCTTGTGGTCAATCTCAATGCCGGGGTTGCGGCTTTCACTGCGCCGGGCGTAGAGCGCATGGCCATTTATGAAGCCGGGCTAGGTATCGATGGCACGCGCCGTGAGGTCACCACCAAGTATGACGTCGAATGGCAGTATGCCTTTGCCGAGGGCGACTATGTTGCCGTGGGGCAGTTTGCCGACGACGTTGAATATGAGGTGCCGTTCACTGTTATCGCTGGTGAACGTGTGGAGGTGGAAGTGTCTGAAGCTGCCGCCGCCGCTGCTGGGATTGCCGCTGATCAGCCAGCGTCGTCTGCCCCTGCGGCTGAGCCCACAGAGGGCAAGAAAAAGACGAAATAGATTGGTCGGTTTCAATCTGAGGAGGGCGCTCTATGGGCGCCCTTTTTTTCTGTGTGAGTGGATTAGGACGGCAGTCGAGGCCCGTTTTGGTGTTCGACCGTGCTTTAGTGAGGCCACAGGCGTCTTGGGCAGGGTGGCGTTTGTAGCGGTTGGTTCGCAGGACATGGCGGTGTGCCAGTGTTGCCTTTGGATGGTGCAAGTTTTTGGATTTGCGAATAAAAAAACGGCGCCGCAGGGGCGCCGTTCTGTGATTTTGTCTTGGAAGGGATTAGGCCTTAGCCATTGCCTTCTGAAGGTTTTCGTCGATCGCATCGAGGAAGCCGAGGGTCGAGAGCCATGGCTGATCTGGACCGACGAGTAAGGACAAGTCCTTAGTCATTTTTCCTTCTTCGATGGTGTCGACAACCACCTTTTCCAGAGTCAGCGCGAACTTGGCGAGTTCTGCGTTGTCATCGAGCTTGGCGCGGTGCGCGAGGCCACGGGTCCAAGCGAAGATTGACGCGGTCGAGTTCGTGGAGGTTTCCTTGCCCTGCTGGTGCTGGCGGTAGTGACGGGTCACGGTGCCGTGGGCAGCTTCAGCTTCAACGATCTTGCCATCTGGCGTCGCCAGAACCGAGGTCATCAGGCCGAGCGAGCCGAAGCCCTGTGCCACGATGTCGGACTGCACGTCGCCGTCGTAGTTCTTACAAGCCCAAACATAGCCACCGGACCACTTGAGGGCAGAGGCGACCATGTCGTCGATCAGGCGGTGTTCGTACCAGATCTTGGCAGCTTCGAACTTGTCCTTGAATTCGGCGTCGTAGATTTCCTGGAAGATATCCTTGAAGCGTCCGTCATAGGCCTTGAGAATGGTGTTCTTGGTCGAGAGGTAGACCGGAACGCCACGGGCGAGACCATAGTTGAAGCTCGAGTAAGCGAAATCGCGGATCGAGTCGTCGAGGTTGTACATGGCCATAGCAACGCCAGAACCCGGAGCCTGGAAGACTTCGTGTTCGATGACAGTGCCGTCTTCGCCTGCGAACTTGATGGTCAGCGTGCCCTTGCCTGGGAAGGTGAAGTCGGTGGCGCGGTACTGATCGCCGAAAGCGTGACGGCCAACGATGATTGGCTGGGTCCAGCCTGGAACGAGGCGTGGCACGTTCTTGCAGATGATTGGTTCGCGGAAGATAACGCCGCCCAAGATGTTGCGGATGGTGCCGTTTGGCGACTTCCACATTTTCTTGAGGCCGAATTCTTCGACGCGCTGCTCATCTGGGGTGATGGTCGCGCACTTGATGCCAACGCCGTGCTTCTTGATCGCGTTTGCAGCGTCAATGGTCACCTGATCGTTGGTGGCGTCGCGGTTTTCGACCGACAGATCGTAATATTCGATGTCGAGGTCGAGGTAGGGATGAATGAGCTTGTCTTTAATGGCCTGCCAGATGATGCGGGTCATTTCATCGCCGTCGAGGTCGACGACCGGGTTGGCGACTTTGATCTTGCTCATCGAAAACTCCCTTAAAAGCATGATAGCGGCATCTTAGCCGCGCGTGAGTAAGCCGTATAACATCGGCCAAAGAAAGAGCAAAGTTAGGCTCGGCAAGGGGGCATGCCGAGAAGTCTGTGTTCACTTCGGCGGAAGAATTTGGACTGAGGCGAGGCCCGTTTGCAACCAGAAGGCCAGCGTTTCCTCGTCTTCCAGCACATCGCCGGACACCAGAACGAAGCCGCCCATGGTGCGTCCTGTCATTTCCATGAGCGAAGTGCCTTCGTGTTTGAGCGCTGTTTCCATTCCGCTTTTTCCGACGCGGACGAGCATATTGCCCTCTTTTCCGGCCCAAAGCGCCATGTGACCACCGACCATGAGGGCTGTTCCGCCGAACATTTTCTTGGTCGCGTAGACAAGGCTTGGCGGAATGATTGCGTCCAACCGGTCGAGTAGCTCTTGCATGGCCATGCTCATGGCGCAGCTTTCTCGGGATAGGTTTCGTGGATGGGCAGGTCTTCTTGCAGCCAGTCCCAAGCTTGGCGGCTGCGTCCGAAAAGTAGGTGTTTGGGCTTAAACCACTGATTATTGCCTGCGAAAATACCGACAGGTAGGATGCTGACGCCCGGAGCGCGAGAACTTTGGGCGTGGAGTGTGGTGCCGCACATCGGGCAGAATTGGCGCGTGAACCGCGCGCCTGAGGCGGCGTTACGGGTATAGGGCTTGGTTTTGCCGGTGAAGGAAATATCGTCTGCTGCCAAGAGCGCTATGCTGCTATGGCCGGTGCCAGTGACTGTCTGACAGTTCAGACAGGCACAGGTGAACATGGAAAGGATGCGACCGCTCGCCCTGACCGTGACAGCCCCGCAGTCGCAGCGTCCATTGGCTTCTACTATGGCATTATGCTGTACATCTTGTGGCATCTGGATAGGCTTGCATTTGGCATTTCGTGGCGCAAGGGGCCAAAAGTGCCAAAAGTTTTGAGCAGTGGGAAGGCGCCAATGGCGTGATAAAGCTCATGGATTTTCACCTACACTCGCCTCTTGAGACTGAGCGTCTGGTGTTGCGACATTTTTCGCGCCGGGACGCTGATGCAATGTTTGCGTATCGCGGACGTGAGGACGTGGCGCAGTATCTGATGGATGAGGCGCTGACCCGTGAAGAATGCGCGCTGGCTATCCAGCAGAGGATAAATCATGTGCATTTGGATAAGGTCGATAGTCGGCTGACGCTGGCAGTCGAGACACGCGATGGGCCCCTCGTGGGCGAGGTGTGTCTTATCCTGCGTAATGTTGAAGCGCGTCAGGGAGAAATTGGCTGGATTTTCCATCCCGATCATCAGGGCAAGGGCTACGCCAGCGAAGCGTGCCGTGTGCTGTTGGCTCTTGCCTTTCAAAGCGCCGAACTGCACCGCGTTTTTGCCCGTTGCGATGCTGCTAACACCCCATCGTGGCGCTTGATGGAGCGCTTGGGGATGCGGAAGGAAGCCCATTTCATCGAGCACGGCTTGTTCAAAGGGCGTTGGGATGAGGAACTGTATTACGCCATACTGAGCCGTGAGTGGGTCGCGCAAAATCAAGGCTCTAAGACGCTATTATAGGAGACAATATTTCGGGAACCGCGAGCACCTCACGCCGTTCAACGGGCAAGTGCTGATATTTCACTCAACTGAAAGGGACCCGAGGATGTCGACTTTGCGTTTTCCGATTGAAACTGCTCATCTGATCTTACGCCCCTTTGAGCGCGCGGACGTGAAGGCCGTGTCGCGCTATCACGCTCTGCCAACGCTTGCCCGCTATTTGGAGCGCCCGTCTCGATATGCGGGAGACGAGGCCGACGCGGTCGAGCTGATGCGTAAGCAAACCGATCTGGTGCGGCCCGGTGATGTGCTCACCCTGGCGCTGTGCCGCAAGGGTGATGAGCGGCTGATTGGGCAGGTTAGCTTGCGTTGGTATGATGCCATGGCGCGTCAGGGCGAAATGACATTTGCGATTGAGCCGACCATGAGTGGGCAAGGTTATTTGACGCAGGCTTTGTCGACCATGTTCGAATTGGGGTTCGACCATTTCAATATGCATCGTATCGTGGTGCGCAGTGATGCACGGTCCCACAACACCGTGAAATTGCTGCAGAAACTGGGTATGCGCCTTGAAGCGCATTACCGTGAGCACGCTCTTTATCAAGGCGATTGGGACGAAGAAATGCACTTCGCACTGCTCGACCGCGATTGGCGTCCGGCTACAAAAATCGTGCAATTACCGGTGCGTGGCCGCGTCGCTTGATTTGCCCCTAGCCAGCAATTGCGATATGCCGCCCAGACTTTCTAGGATGGGCGGCACATGGCAGGCACGGACAGTTCTCAACCGATCAACTACGCACCAACTCCGGCGATCATTTTGTGTGAGCCTCAGTTGGGAGAAAACATCGGTTCGGCCGCGCGTGCCATGGCCAATTTCGGCTTGTGGGACTTGCGCCTTGTCCGCCCCCGCGATGGCTGGCCCAATGAAAAGGCTATTGTTGCGGCGTCGAAGGCTGACCACGTGCTGGAACGCGTGACGGTTTATGAAACTCTTGAAGAAGCTATTGCCGATTTGACGCTGGTCTATGCGACCACTGCGCGTTCGCGCGATATGCAAAAAGAAGTCTATGGGCCGGAAGAAGCCTCGGCGACAATGGCGACCCATATTCGCAAGGGCGAAAAGGTCGGCTTGCTGTTTGGACGTGAGCGTTGGGGACTGCTCAATGATGAAGTCGCGCTGGCTGACGCCATTGTGACGCTGCCGGTTGAAGCGGCATTTGCCTCCCTCAACATTGCCCAGGCAGTCTTGCTGATGAGCTACGAGTTCCGTCGCACCAGCGAAGAAGGCAAGGCCCTGCCGTTTGGCGATGGGCTGCATGAGCCTGCGCCACGCAACGAACTGGTGGGGCTGATGGAGCATCTGGAAACCGTTTTGGAAGGGTCGGGGTTCTTCACCGCGCCTGACAAAAAGCCCAGCGTGATCACCAATCTGCGTACGGCGCTGACGCGTGGTCGCTTTACGAGCCAAGAAATCCGCACCCTGCGGGGCGTGATCTCCTCCATTGATCGTCGCCATGAGCGGCCGAACCCCAATCGGCAGAAGTCGCAGAAAGACGAGTGAGCTAGAGTTCACGCTCTATTTGGTCTTTGACGGCGTGGGGGCAAAGTGCGATGCAGTGTACTCATGAGTACGCACGCCCCCTCTGAGCCCTCCAAGCTCGCTTTTACTTATATCGGTTTCCGCTTTTTCTGGCTGACGACATTGCTCGTCAGCTTTTCCGTTCAGATCATGTCGGTCTCGATTGCGTGGCACATTTATGATGTGACAGGCAATGCGTTGCTGCTTGGGCTTGTCGGGCTGGCGCTGTTTTTGCCGGCGCTGGTTTTGATGCTGGTGACCGGGCTGACGGCGGACCGGTTTAGTCGACGCCGTATCATGGCCATTTGTTTGGCCGTTGAGCTCTTATGCGCACTGAGCTTTTTGGTGCTGACAGGGGGAAACAGCGACGAGGTCTGGCCGATGTTCGTTGTGCTGGTGTTTTTGGGCACGGCGCGGGCGTTCTGGGGACCGGCGGCGCAGTCTCTGGCGCCGAACCTTGTACCATCTGAGGCGCTCTCGAACGCGATCACAGTCAACGCTTCGGCCTGGCAATTCGCCTCCATCACCGGACCAGCCTTGGGTGGCTTGCTCTATGGGATGGGGCCGGCCTTCGCTTTCGGGACAGCGGCACTGCTTTTGGCCGGTGGTATGATCACTGTGATGCTGATCCTCAAGCCTGCGCAGCATAAGGCAGGGCAGGCGACGAGCCTTGAGACCATTTTCGGCGGCTTTCGCTACATATTTTCGAACAAGGTCGTGTTGGGCGCGATCTCGCTCGATATGTTCGCGGTGTTGATGGGTGGGGCCTATGCGCTGCTGCCGATCTATACCAAGGATATTTTGCATGCGGGCCCAGTGGAGCTGGGGTTGCTGCGCGCGTCGCCGGGGATCGGGGCCATTGCGATGGCTCTCTACCTCACGCGGTTCCCGATCCGTGATCATGCCGGGAAGTTGCTGTTTTTGTTTGTTGGGCTGTTTGGCCTGTTTACGGTGATTTTTGGTCTGTCTTCGACCGTGTGGCTTTCGATCCCGGCTCTCATATTGGTCGGAGCCTCGGACATGGTCAGCGTGACCATTCGCGAAACCATCATGCAGCTGTGGACGCCCGAAGAGGTGCGTGGTCGCGTCAATGCCGTGAATTCGGTGTTTATCGGTGCGTCCAATGAGCTGGGCGAGTTCCGGGCCGGGACTGTGGCGCATTTCATTGGGGCTGTGCCAGCGGTGGTGATCGGCGGGTTTGGGGCCATGGCAATTGCCGTGATCTGGAGCCGGGTCTTTCCGCAATTGCGTGAGCAGCGGCAGATCAACAAGCGCATGGTGTAACATGTGCGCGAAAAGCGACGGCGCTGGCGGAAGATTGCCGCGTTTTCCGGCGCTTTGGGTTGACTCTTGGGGAGTCGGTCAATAAACACCGGCTCACCTATCCCGCCCTTCGGGGCTATAGGCGCACCCGGGATTCTCGCAAGGGAGTCTGTCGGCCTTGTGCAAGCAAGGCAAAGGAGGGCGCGAAACCTTCAACTCTCTACGAGAAGGATACGCGATGTCGAAGCGTCATTCCGTTAAGTACAAGATCGATCGTCGTCTTGGCGAAAACATCTGGGGCCGCCCAAAGTCCCCGCTGAACACCCGTGCATATGGCCCAGGCCAGCATGGTCAGCGTCGCAAGGGCAAGCTCTCCGACTACGGCCTACAGCTCCGCGCTAAGCAGAAGCTCAAGGGCTACTACGCTTCCATCACCGAAAAGGGCTTCCGTCGTCTTTATGACGAAGCAGCTCGTCGCAAGGGCGATACCGGTGAAAACCTAATCGGTCTGCTGGAAAGCCGTCTGGACGCGATCGTGTATCGCGCGAAGTTCGTTGCTACTCCATTCGCAGCTCGTCAGTTCGTGAACCACGGCCACATTCTGGTCAACGGTAAGCGCGTCAACATTCCTTCCTACCAGGTCAAGGTTGGTGACAAGATCGAAGTTCGTGAGCGCTCCAAGCAGCTCACCGTTCTGCTCGAAGCTGTTCAGCTTGCTGAACGCGACGTTCCAGATTACGTCGATGTTGACCACCACAAGATGACTGCGACCTACGTGCGCGTTCCGGCTCTGTCGGACGTTCCGTATCCAGTTCAGATGGAACCAAACCTGGTCGTCGAATTCTACTCGCGTTAATCCGCGTTTCGAATTTTTCGATACGAAAAGGGTCGCTCTTCGGAGCGGCCCTTTTTTTTGTTTTTTTGGGGGGTGCGTTTACCCCCACCTAGCCTCCCCCTGAGGAGGGGGAGGGATTGGATCGCGTATGTTGGGGGGACGTGCTGTACCCCCACCCGGCCTCCCCCTGATAGGGGGAGGGGAAGGCAGTGTTGGTGGGGAGAGGCGGGTTTGAACTCGGTCTGCTCCTCCCCCGCCTGCGGGGGAGGTTGGGTGGGGGACCTGACTACGACCGCCAATAAAAAAGCCGCCCCAGGGGGCGGCTTTGATTGCTTAGGTCGTTGCGCCGGAGACGCTTACCTTGATTGGCTCTTGGTCGTTCGGGATGTGGCTCTCGAACTGACGCAAGCGCATGATGACCGATTGCAGCTCCACGATGACCGTCCAAGCGCGGGCGAAGAACTGGAAGGAGCTGAACACCTGCCCGAAGGCGATCTGGATCTGCTGGTAGAGGCCCATTGTGAGGGTACCTGCCAGGATCGAGGGGGCCATCACCAAGAGCGGCACATAGCCGATGACTTGGTTGTAGCCGTAGCGGGTCAGATTGAAGTAGGTGTAGTGGAAATAGAGGCGGAAGTAGTTCTTCTGCACGCCCGCAAAGAGCTCACGGATGGTCGCGGGTTGGGCGCGATCGGCTTGATCTTCGCCGAGAACGAGTTCCTTACGATAGGCCGCTTCAACGCGCTGGTTGGCGAAGTTGAGGCCTGGCAGCTTAATCCCAACGACAGCAAGCAACGCTGTGCCAGCTGCTGCGCCGACCAAGGCGACCCATACCAGACCACCGGGAACGTCGCCGAAGAGTGGCAATTCGCTGATGTTTGCGGAGAGCGTCCAAAGCAGGGGGAGGAAGACGACGAGCGTAATCAAGCTGTCGAAGAACGCGGTGCCGAGATCTTCCATGATCTGGGCAAAGCGCATGGTGTCTTCTTGAACACGCTGCGCCGCGCCTTCGGTTTGGCGGATCTTTGGCCAATGGGCCATGTAGTAGAAGTTCATCGCCTTGCGCCAACGGAAGACGTAGTGCGAGGTGTAGAATGCGAGCAGAACCGACACCAGTACACTGGGGAGCGCAACCAATAAAATGGTGCCAACGAGGCCGTAGAGCTGGTCGGCCGAGACCGATCCGGGTTGCGTGAGCGCAAGCTGGATGGTGTTAAAGAATGAGCCGGACCATTCGTTGACGAAGGCCGATACCTGCACTTGGAAATAGATGATCAGCAGGATGACTGTGGTGGATACGACTGACCACCAATACCAATCATTGCGCTGGTAGAAATACCAGAAGACGCAGAAGATCAGGGCTGTGATCAACACGAACTGATAGAGCCAGACGCGATCACCGTTTAGGAAATCGAGCTTGGCACCAGCTTCCGCGGCGGCGGTTGGGTTCGGGGCGGGTTCGGTGGCGTCTCCGGCCTCGGCGGTCGTCGTGGCTACAGCGTCGGGTGCAGCGGTTTCTGTCGCAGCCGTTTGAGCAGTGGTTGGGGCAGTCGTAGCCTCGATTGCGACCGGATGGGTGAAGCGATCAATGCTGATATAGGGTCGGATCGCATCGCCAACGGTGAACCAGATCACGACGGCGGCGAGAAGCCATAGCGCGGCAGAGCCGAAAAACAGTTTGGGTACGGGGAAAAAAGACCGAAACACCGAAATCTCCCGAGGTGTTCAATATTGCCTTATCTAGAGGCGAAACGCAGATTCACACAAGTTACACTGCGGTAAGTAAGTGCGTTCACGAGTTTGCCTTTCCCTTTCAATTCCGGGCTATCGGCGGTATCAGCAAGCTCATGTCTGATGAAGAGAGTTTTGCCAATGTCCGCGGTGATGGAAGCCCAAGCTACGCTGGATGAGGATGCTGATACCGGTATCCATCCCATCTTCGCTAAAGCGCCGCGTTCGGTGGAATTTAACAAGCTGCGTAAGCGCCTCATTCGCAATACTCGCGAAGCGCTTGAGAAGTTCGCCATGGTCCGTCCGGGCGAGAAGTGGCTGATTGCGCTGTCGGGCGGCAAGGATAGCTATGGGCTTTTGGCGCTGCTGCTCGACCTCAAGGCGCGCGGCATGCTGCCGGTTGAGCTGTTGGCGTGCAATCTCGACCAAGGGCAGCCGAATTTCCCGAAGCACATCCTGCCAGCGTTCTTGAGCGAATTGGGCATTGAGCACCGTATCGAATACAAGGACACCTATTCGATTGTGACCGATAAGCTGCCGCAGGGAGCAACCTATTGTTCGCTGTGCTCGCGCTTACGGCGCGGCAATCTTTATCGTATCGCACGTGAAGAGGGGTGTACGGCGCTGGTGCTGGGGCACCATCGCGACGACAGCCTCGAAACCTTTTTCATGAACATGTTCCATGGCGGCAAGCTGGCGGCGATGCCAGCGAAGCTGGTCAATGACGAGGGCGACCTCGAAGTTCTGCGTCCGCTGATTTTCTGTGCGGAAGAGGATTTGCAAAAGTTCTCCGACCACATGCAGTTCCCGATTATTCCATGCGACCTGTGCGGTTCGCAGGATGGGTTGGAGCGCAATGCGATGAAGGCCATGCTCACCGATATTGAAAAGCGTATGCCGGGCCGTAAGGATACGATGATCCGGGCCATGGGCAATATCAATGCCAGCCATATGCTGGATACGCGCCTGTTTGATTTTGCGTCCCTTGCTGCTCAGCAGAAAGTTGCCGAATGAACATCGACCGTCTCGCCGCGATTTTGAAACAAGCCGCACAGCAGGAAATCCTGCCGCGGTTCCGCAAACTCGATGAGGGCGCGGTACAGACCAAAACCAGCGCTTTTGATCTGGTGACCGAGGCGGACGTCAACGCCGAGCGCGTGATTACGGCGGCGATCAATGAGCATTCGCCGCGCCATATTGTGATTGGCGAAGAAGCGGTCTCGGCCAATGCGGCGCTGCTCAAAACCAACTTCGAGGATCGAGTCGTGATTTACGTCGATCCCGTTGATGGAACGGCTAATTTCGTTGGTGGGTTGCCATTGTTTGCGGTCATGGCTGGCGTGGTGCAGAACGGGGAAACCGTCGCGGGCGTGATCTATGATCCGATGGGCGATGATTTCGTTATGGCGGAGCGCGGGTGTGGCGCTTGGCAGGTGTTTCCCGATGGTCGTCGCAAGCGTCTGAAATATGCCGATCCAGTGCCGGTTTCAGAAATGGGCGGGCTGACTTCAACGACCTACATTCCAGAACCACACCGTCGCGAGGTGTTGGGCAATCTTAGCCTTGTGAAGGTGATCGCCAATTATCGCTGCGCGGGCCATGAGTATCGCCTTGCTGCCGATGGCCACGTGCACTTCCAGATGTACAACAAGACCATGCCTTGGGATCACGTGGCGGGTTCGTTGATTGTCGAGGAAGCGGGCGCGCATGTGGCCAAGCTGGATGGTTCGCCCTATCGCGCAGCAGACCTTGATGGTGGGCTGCTCATCGCGCCTGACAAGGACAGCTGGCAGGCGCTGCGCCGCGAGGTCTTTACCTTCTAAAGCGCAAGATGATCCGAGAATAAAGAAAAGGCCGGGTACTGTAGTGCGCCCGGCCTTTTTGGTTCTTAGTGTTCCGAGATGACCGGCTCGGCATTCGCATATTGCTCGCCGACGCCAAAAAGCTTGCCCTTTTCGGCGATGAGCACGCAGACCAGTGCCATAACGCCCATGGTGAAGTAGCCCGCTGCTACGTTGAGCGCAGAGTGGTTGAACATCTGGCCGATCACCATGCCCATCAAAGCCCCACCAACGGTTTGGATGAAGGCGAAGGTGGCGGCGGCCGTGCCTGCGACGGCGCCCAATGGCTCCATCGAAAGCGAGTTCATGTTCGAGCTGGTCCAGCCGAACGAGAACATGATGATCGCCAGAAGCGGATAGAAAACGACAAAGGGCAGATTGTTGGTCAGGGCCAGAATGGTCATGACGGCACCGAAGGTGGTGTAGACCAAGATGGCACCATGGGCGAGGCGACGCATGCCCATGCGCCGGACGACGCGAGAGTTGGTGAAGGACGAGACAGCCATGAGGGCGCCGATGCCGGCGAAGGCAGCGGTGAACCACAGGCCAAGCCCATAGACTTCGACGTAAACCTGTTGGGCCGAGGAGATGAACCCCATGAGCGCGCCGAACAGGAACATGCCCGCGAGGCCATAGAAGAACGCCGTGCGGTTTGTGCAGACGATGCGGAAGCCAGAGGCGATGCTCTTGATGCTGAGCGGACGGCGTTTGTCTTCGCTGAGCGTCTCATCGAGCTTGAAATAGCCCCAGATCATGATGGCCAAGGCCAGCACGCCCATGAAGATAAAGATGTTCTGCCATGGGCCGGTGAGGAGAAGTACCTGACCAATGCTTGGGGCAATGATGGGGATCGCCATGAAGACCATGAAGGTCAGAGACATGACCTCGGCCATTTCGCGGCCAGAATACTTGTCACGAACAATGGCGGTGCAGATTACGCGCGCGCTGGCGGCGCCCATGCCCTGAACGAAGCGCAGCACCAAGAGAGTCGTAAAATCCTGCGCAAAGGCGGCAGCAATGGCGGCGATGATGTAGACGGTGATGCCAGCAAACAGAGGAATGCGGCGGCCAAAGCGGTCGGTCAGCGGGCCGAATGCCAGAACGGCGATGCCCATTCCGAGGGTGTAGGAGGTGACGACGAACTGCCGTTCGTTCTCGCTGACAACCCCTAGGGCTTCGCCCATATAGGGCAGGGCGGGCAACATGACGTCGACAGCAATAGCGTTCATCGTCATCAGTGCCGCTATGAGGGCAATGAAGTGCGGGCGCGAAATCGCGCGCGATATCCGATCTGTCATTATCAATACCTAGAGGTCGGCGAGGAGTAGCCGACGATTAGAAACGCGCGGACCATGAACCCGTTGCCAGCTTTTGGCAAGGCAACGGGCGAAATGGTGTGATTAATGTTGCATCGCGGTTTTGACCGCGAAATTTTTGTCTTTGATCTCGTTGATCGGGATGTGGACCGCAGCGGAGGCCAGGCCGAGCAGAATGCCGAGATACCACATCAGGTCATAGGCACCGGTCAGATCATAAACCAGACCGCCCAGCCAGACGCCGAAGAAGGAACCGATCTGGTGGCTGAGGAAGGCAATGCCATAGAGCATGCCCATGTAACGTGGGCCGAAGAAGAGGGTCACGAGCCCAGCCGTGAGCGGGACAGTGGAAAGCCAAAGTAGGCCCATGACTGCGCCGAAGATGTAGGCGCTGATTTCCGTGACGGGCAGGAAAACGAACCCCGCAATGGCGAGCGCGCGGAGGAAGTAGATGAGCGCAAGGAGGAGCTGCTTGGGCAGGCGTGAACCGAGCCAGCCTGAGAGGAGCGAGCCCGCGACGTTGAAGAGGCCGATAACGGCGATTGCCCAGCTGCCCACTTCTGGCGAAAGGCCACATTCGACCAGATAGGCCGGCATGTGAACGCCGATAAAGGCGAGGTGGAAGCCGCAAACAAAGAAGCCAATGACCAGAAGGCGATAGGAGCCATAGCCCCAAGCGCGCGACAGGGCCTGCATGAACTTCATATCGGCTTCGCCCGGAACGGACTCAGCGCGACCACGCAGTGCGCTGGAGAGCGGGATGATGAGCAAGAGGATCAGTGCGATCCAGACAAGAGCCATCTGCCAGCCGAAGGCAGAGATGAAGCCCTGACCGAGCGGGGCGAAAATGAACTGGCCTGCCGAGCTTGCTGCGGTGGCAATACCAAAAACAAAGCTGCGCTTTTCGGCGGGGACCACACGGCCGAAGGCGGCCATGACAACACCAAATGAGGCCACGGCGATACCGACGCCGGTGATGATGCCGGTGGTGAGGGTGAGGCTGAGAATGTCTGGAGAGAAGGCCATGCCCAGAACGCCGGCGGCGTAGATCAGCCCGCCAAAGGCAAGTACGCGGGCAGAGCCATATTTATCGGCCATTGCTCCGGCGAAGGGCTGGGTGAGGCCCCAAGCCAAGTTCTGTATCGCCATGGCCATGCCCCACTCCTGACGGGTGAGGCCGAGATCTTCCGTGATGGGCAGGGTGAACAGTCCAAAGGCGCCACGCGTGCCGAAACCAATAGCGGCAATAATGCAGCCCGCCAGAATAATGATGGGCAGAGGGAAATTGAGACGTGGAGCAGATGCGGACGCGAACATGACTCACCTATTTGTGCGCGGCGACGCTACGCCTAAGGCGAGATCACGAAAAGCAATAATAAATCATGGGCTGCATCACGAACTGTGATGACTTGACGTTTTGGGCATTTGGCACGACATGGCAGGGGACTGCATGAGGATACCATGATCCGCCATATCGTTCTTTTTACTGCAAAATCGCCGGACCTCGTTGATGAGGTCGTGGCTGGCCTGTCGATCCTCAAAACCATTCCCCATAGCCTCAAGTTTGAGGTGACGCGGAACACTAAGGTTGATCTCTACGGCAATGAGGTAGACGTGGTGGTTTATGGCGAGTTTGCCGATCAGGCGGCGCTAGATGCCTATAAACAGCATCCGACTTACGCTGAGTCCGTGGCGCGGGTTCGGCCGATACGGGACGTTCGCTTCGCAGCTGATGTGGTTGTTTCAGAATAGTAAAAAGCCCCGCCGAAGCGGGGCTTTTGCTTTAGGTGGCGCTAATTAAGCAGCCTTAACCGCAACGCCAGCCTCTTCGAGGTGCGTCTTCAGTTCGCCGGACTGGAACATCTCGCGCACGATGTCTGCGCCGCCGATGAACTCGCCCTTGATGTAGAGCTGTGGAATGGTTGGCCAGTTGGTGTAGGCCTTGATGCCTTCACGCAGTTCGCCGCTTTCCAGCACGTTGGCCGAGCCGAATTCGAGGCCGAGATAGTTGAGAATCTGGACGACCTGACCCGAGAAACCGCACTGCGGGAAATCGGGTGTACCCTTCATGAACAAGAACACGTCGTTGGACTTGATGCTGTTGTCGATGAAGGCGTTGATATCGGTCATGGGAAAAACCTTTCGAGAAATCCGGGTTCAAGGGCCGGGTCAAGTTGGCTCTTAAATAAGATAGGCGTGGCCATCTGTCGAGGTGGGCGCATCGGTATTTGACGATGGGCGTTAGAGGCGGGCGGCGATCCACGGGTGAGTGGTGAAGCTCTCGAGCCGGTCGTAGATCATGGCTTCCCAACCGGCCTTGCGCGCGCCGTCGACGATTTTCGGCGTATCGTCAAAGAAGAGTGGAGGCTCGCTCTGCGGGCCGATTTTACCGCTGATGAAGTCGAAATAGGCTTTTTCGGGTTTTCGAGCGTTCGTGCGTGCTGAATGGAACATATCGTCGAAGATGTCGCCGAGGCCGGTGTTGGACCAGAGCCAAACCGCGCGGATGTGCTCCTGGTTGGTGGCGATGTAGAAAGGGTTGTCGTTTTTGGCGCGGAAGTCGCGGATGGCGTCAATAAGCGGTTGGTTGAGCACGCTGTCTTTCTTGAGCCAATAGTCCAAGAATTTCATCGTTGAGCCTTTGTAGCCCAGCGAAGGAAGGCGTTTGTCGAGGGCTTCAATGACCGACATTTTGCCGGTCGTTACCTTGGTAACAAAGATGTCGAAGATGAATTCGTCGGTGAAGCGCTTTGGGTCAATGCCCATGTCGGCCTTGAGAGTAACGTCCCAACGGCGTGATTTGTTCGCGTCGTGGTTCATGCCCTCGATAAGCACCCCATCGATATCAAAGACAATGGCTCTGCTCATATCACTCCTGCCCTTCGATTTTGAAAATGCGGCGGATGCCGTTGCCTTCATGCGGGTCGCCGGAATAGCGGGCGATCATATGCAGATGTGTATGGAATACGGTTTGCCCTGCTACTGCACCGACGTTCCAGCCCATGGTGAAACCTTCGGGCGAGGACGGGGCAAGCAGATCGCGGGCGAGGGCAATGGCGTTGGCAAAATCCTGCCATTCCTCTGGAGACAGCTCGAAAGGTGTTTCGCTATGGCGTTTGGGGATGACCATGACGCCATGGGCAAAGCGGGTGTCGGCGTGGCGGAGCATATAAAAATGCTCGGTGGCGGCGACGGGACTATCAAAGAGGAGATTGTTGGCGAGGCAGAAGCGACAGGCCTCAGTCATTCCTCAATCGCCCCGAGTGTCAGCAACACCTGGCGGGGGATTTTGAGGTCGGCGATGACTTCGTCGTGGTCTTCAAAGCCAAGCAGTTCGCGCTGGACGAAATAGCCCCAGACCGCGTCGCGGGCTTCGGCAAGGGCCGCTTTGCGGTCCTCGCCTGTTTCCAATGCGGCAATGGCATTGATAACGCGCTTTTCGGCGGCTCCGAGGGAGTTCGCCTTCTCTGCCATGATCTCATGTTCGATGGTCGCGGTGCCGACCTCTGGTCGGACCATGCGAATGATATCGAGAGACGTGCGCAGATCGCTCAAGGCTTATTCCGGAACGTTGGTCTGGAGCGCGAGAGCGTGAAGGGCACCGCCCATGTCGCCGTTGAGAGCTGCGTAGACGAGCTGGTGCTGGGCCACGCGGGTCTTGCCGCGGAAGGCTTCAGAAATGACGTGAGCGGCGTAGTGATCGCCGTCGCCAGCCAGATCACGGATTTCAATGACGGCATCGGGCAGGGCGGCTTTGATGCGGCGCTCGATTTCAGTGGCGTCCATGGCCATGGGTAGTCTCCCTGCTGGAATAGTGTTTGTGCAAAATGGGCACATGCCAAGATATGGCATGTGCCCATGAGGTCTTCAACCGGGGCGATGCGCCGCGATTAGCTGTTCATGTAGTTCGGGAACCAGCTTTCGTGTGCCGACTTGAGATCAGCCACCTTGACAGCGCGTGCGCCGCCAAGGGCGAGGCTGTCGCCACCAGTGGAGCCGATCCATGGCGCCTGGATGCCCAGAGCCTTGGCTTCGTCCCAAAGCTTGGCAATTTCATCGCCCTGCGGATCGAGATTGAGGGTGACGAGGTAACGGCCCTGATCTTCGCCGAAGAAAGTCTTGGCTGGTGCGTTGCCGTCGACGTCGGTGACAGTCGCGCCGATATTGCCAGCAATGGCCATTTCCGCGAGAGCAACGCCAAGGCCGCCATCGGACAGATCGTGGCAAGCGGTGACGACGCCGAAGCGGATCAGCTTGCGGACGAAGTCGCCGGTCTTGCGTTCAGCGGCAAGGTCAACGTGTGGCGCATCACCATCGCGACGATCGAAGAGATCGCGCAGATAGATCGACTGGCCGAGATGGGTGCCGCGTTCAGCAGGGCCACCGATGAGCAGGATTGGCTGGTTCTCAGCGACAAAACCGATGCGGACCGACTTTTCCCATTCAGGCAGAAGGCCAACGCCACCGATGGTCGGGGTCGGCAGAATGCCGCGACCGTTGGTTTCGTTGTAGAGCGAGACGTTGCCCGAGACGATTGGGAAATCGAGCGCACGGCACGCCGCGCCAATGCCTTCAACCGCCTTGACGAACTGGCCCATGATTTCTGGGCGTTCAGGATTGCCGAAGTTGAGGTTGTCGGTGGCGGCGAGTGGTTCTGCGCCGGTCGCCGTGAGGTTGCGCCAAGCTTCGGCAACAGCCTGCTTGCCACCTTCAAACGGGTTGGCTTCGCAATAGCGCGGATTCACGTCCGAGGTGAAGGCAAGGCCCTTATGCTCTGCGCCGTCTACACGAATGACGCCAGCATCGCCGCCCGGGCGCTGCATGGTATTGCCCTGAATATAGGTGTCATACTGTTCATAGACCCAACGGCGGGACGAGCACTGATGGCCGCCAACGAGCTGGAGGAGCGCGTCAGCAATATCCATCTGCGGCACGTCATCGGCAGCAAGGGCTGCGGGAATGACAGGCTCGGTCCATGGACGATCATATTCTGGAGCTTCGTCGCCGAGGTCCTTGATCGGAAGGTTGGCGACTTCGCGGCCCTGCCAGAGTACGCGGAAGCGCAGATCATCAGTGGTGACGCCAACGGTGGCGAAGTCGAGTTCCCACTTTTCGAAGACCTTGCGGGCTTCTGGCTCTTTTTCTGGGTGGAGAACCATGAGCATGCGCTCCTGGGATTCCGAGAGCATCATCTCATAGGCGGTCATGTGGTTTTCACGCACAGGGACCTTATCGAGATTGAGCTCAATGCCGAGGTCGCCCTTGGCGCCCATTTCGACAGCGGAGCAGGTGAGGCCAGCCGCACCCATGTCCTGAATAGCAATCACGGCACCAGTGGCCATGAGTTCAAGGCAAGCTTCGAGCAGACGCTTTTCGGTGAAGGGGTCGCCGACCTGAACGGTTGGGCGCTTCTCTTCGATGTCATCGCCGAATTCGGCCGACGCCATGGTCGCGCCACCAACGCCGTCGCGACCGGTCTTTGCGCCGAGGTAAACCACGGGCAGACCAACGCCTTCGGCCTTGGAATAGAAGATCTTGTCGGTGTCAGCCAAGCCAGCCGCGAACGCGTTGACGAGGTTGTTGCCATTGTAGCGGGCGTCAAATTCGACTTCGCCGCCAACGGTTGGCACGCCGAAGGCATTGCCATAGCCGCCAACGCCAGCCACCACACCATTGACGAGGTGACGGGTCTTTTCGTGTTCTGGAGCGCCAAAACGCAGAGCGTTCATGGCGGCGACTGGGCGAGCGCCCATGGTGAAGACGTCACGCAGAATGCCGCCAACGCCGGTCGCTGCGCCCTGATAGGGCTCGATGAAGCTTGGGTGGTTGTGGGATTCCATCTTGAAGACGACGGCCTGACCATCGCCAATGTCGACGACGCCAGCGTTTTCGCCCGGGCCCTGAATAACCCGTGGACCAGAGGTCGGCAGGGTGCGGAGCCATTTCTTGGAGCTCTTATAGGAGCAGTGCTCGTTCCACATAGCCGAGAAAATGCCGAGCTCGGTATAGGTCGGCTCGCGGCCGATGAGATCGAGAATCTTCTGGTACTCGTCCGGCTTGAGGCCGTGGGAAGCGACGAGTTCAGCGGTGACAGCGGGGTCTTGTGCGAAGGTCATTGCAAGGGTCCGGCAGCTAGAGTTCAGGCGACCTGAGAGAGGGCAGCAGCAAAGAGCGCGCGCCCATCATCACCGCCATGAGCGGCTTCGATCAGGTTTTCTGGATGAGGCATCAGGCCGAGAACATTCTTGGTGTCATTGAAGACGCCAGCGATGTTGTTGATCGAGCCGTTTGGATTGGTGCCTTCGGCGTAGCGGAACGCCACTTGGCCATTGCCTTCAACGCGATCGAGGGTTTCCGCATCGGCAAAGTAATTGCCGTCGTGGTGGGCAATCGGGCAGCGGATGATCTGGCCTTGGGTATAACCCTTGGTGAAGGCGCTGTCGGTGTTGACGACTTCGAGCTTCACTTCACGGCACGCAAATTTGAGCGAGTTGTTGCGCATCAGCGCGCCGGGCAGGAGGCCGGCTTCGATCAGGATCTGAAAGCCATTGCAGACGCCGAGAACTTTTGTTCCCTTGGCGGCACGTTCGCGGACCTTGTCCATGATCGGCGAGCGGGCTGCGATAGCGCCGCAGCGGAGGTAGTCGCCATAGGAGAAACCGCCGGGAATAACGATCAGGTCAGTTTCTGGAAGATCGGTATCCTGATGCCATACGACATCGGGCTTTACGCCCCCGATCTTAGTGAGCGCCGCGATCATATCGCGGTCGCGGTTAAGGCCTGGAAACACGATGACAGCTGCCTTCATCGGTCAATCCTTTATGCATTGGGGGACGCGAGGTCCTTGTGGTGAGTCTTGGGCAAAAAGGCAAGCCAAAAGGTCAGTTTGAGGCGAATGGATGAAGGGTGGCGGGGCTGTGTGGTGTTTGCGGATCACCCCGCCGAGCATCCCGCTGGTAACGGGGCGGGGAAGGAGCCGTTGAGGGGGGCTTATAGAAGCGGGAAGGCCCCCTCACCCGGCCCAAGAGGGCCGACCTCTCCCCGTGGGGGCGAGGTAAGACAGAGTGGAGGTGTTAGGGGGATTACGTGCCGCCGTGGGCTTCGAGAAGGGCGACCATGTCGGTAAAGCCACGAGCCTTGGCGTGGGCGAGGACGGTTACGCCGTCGTTGTCGGGAATGTTTGGGTCGGCCCCAGCCTCTAGCAGTGTTTTGACGATCTCAACAAAGATTGGGCCGCCATTGGTGAGAACGACAGCTTCCATGAGAGCTGTCCAGCCGAGGCGGTTGACGTGGTCGGGGGCAACGCCAGCGTCGAGTAGAGCGCGCACGGCTTCCGGGTGGCCTTTTTCTGCCGCTGGGATGAGGGCGGTGCCGCCGAAGCGGTTGACGCTTTTAAGGTCAGCGCCATTGGCCAAGGCGAGTTTTAGAATCTCAACGCGGCCTTGGGCGCCCGCAACGAGGTAAGGGCTATCCGCAATATTGTCCTTGGCGTTGACGTCGGCTCCGGCGGCGATGAGCTTTTCGGCAGCTGCGATGTCGTTCTGCCACGTCGCGACGAGGAGGGCTGTTTGGCCCTCGCTATTGCGCTCATTGATGTCGTCGCCGGCAGTTATGGCCGCTGTCAGTTTAGCGATGTCGCCTTGTTCTACCGCTTGCAGCACAGAAGCATGAGCGGAGGTCATCGACATCACCAATACTCCGACAATTGTAAGGTAGCGCATGGAATGTCCCCGATTTGGTCGGGGGACGGTGGGCGCACTTTAGGGCGAATGATGGGCGGAGCAGTGTTTCGCTGTCGCCCATGCATGTCACGCGCCCTTGGCTTAGATCTGCTCGCCCAAATAGCCGACTTCAATGCGCTGGAAGAGGGCACCTTCCTTCATCGTGGTGAGCCACTTTTGGAAATCGGCGACATCAGCAAAACCGGCTCGCTTGGCATCGGCTTCGGTGACATCGTCCGGGCTCATATTGGTGATGGACTTGATCGCGAGGCAGCCGACTTTCGTTTTCAACGTCCCGCCTTCTTTGACGGTCTGGCGGTTCCAGCGGCGGAAGACAACGTCCACTTTGCCAGCTTTGATGTCTTCCAAAAGCGCGAGTTTGAGGAGCATGGCTTAGTCCAATACGGCTTGGGCTGTGATTTCGATCTTGAGGCCCGCAGCGAGCAATTCTTTGACGACCACAGTGGCCCGAACAGGGTAGGGCTGTTCGGTGAAGAACTCGCGATAGACCGCGTTCATGCCAGCAGCGTCGGCGCTATCGGTGAGAAAGATTTGGTTCATGACGATATTGCGCAGGGAGCCCCCTGCGGCCTTAACCGCGATCTCAAGGTTTTGGATGCAGCGCCGGGCTTGGTCTTCGATAGGACCTTGGAGGATTTTACCAGTGGTGGGATCTTCGGCGATGGCGACCAGCCACACATGCTTTCCGGCGCGAACAGCATCATTGATAGGGGCGGAGGACGGGGCGATCCCGGTATCGATGCGTTCGATCATTCTGGCCTCTTAAGAATCAAGGGTGACAGGTTGTTTTCTGACCTGCCTTATGACAAACACTGCCCGACCAGCCAAATGCGGGCGTGGTGGAATCGGTAGACACAAGGGACTTAAAATCCCTCGGCGATAGCTGTGCGGGTTCAAGTCCCGCCGCCCGCACCATATGGCATTCGCGACTAAGTATCCGGCACATACAGCGCCTAAAAATGGGCTTCTAAGGTCCGCGTGTTGCGCGCTCGCCTTGTGCCTAATTTGACTGTGCGCTTAACGGTTTGACCGAAATATGTAGGTCGCCAATTCAATTATTTCTGCTGCAAGTGAAAAAATACTTCGCGAGGGTGCCGTGATTAACCGTAACGGTTTCATTCCTTCGGTTAGATTTACTAAATTCGGTAACTACAAGTGTTTACCGCTTATAAAGGCGTGTCTGCAAATCTGGTGGCTAAAGAGTTTGTGTAAGTTCTTTAAATGAAAAGTGCATTTTGTGCCGTTTTTGCATCGATCGCTCTGGTATCAACTGTAGCTGCGGCAGACTTAGGTGTTGTCAATGTTGCTACCCCGGAAGCGTATATTGAACCTTCAACGTTCAATTGGACTGGGCTTTACGCCGGTGCAAATGTCGGCTTAGGCAGTGGCGACGTCTATTGGATTGGGTCGCATCAGTTCAATTTCAAGGGTGCGTTTGCAGGCGTTCAAGCGGGTTACAACCACGATTTAGGTGGGTTGGTTATTGGCGCTGAAGCGGACATTCAGCTTTCCGGGATCATCAACAAAGATACTTCGCCTGGAAGAACGCCCGCCGTAACTTCGCGAATAGAGAACTTTGGCTCGGCGCGCGCTCGCGTAGGCGTTGCCATTGATCGCGTCATGCCATTTGTCAGCGGTGGTTTTGCTTGGGCTAATGTCAGCTTGGAAGATGTGACCAGAAAAGAAACGGAGTTTTATACTGGCTGGACTGTGGGTGGCGGCGTCGAAGTTGCTCTGACCGACAACATCACCGCTAAGGGTGAGTATTTTTATGCCAAGTTTGGAAGCAAGCAATTTGGCACGGGTTACGATTTCGACCTTGAGTCCCACGTTGCGCGCGTTGGTCTGAACTACAAGTTCTGAGTCTACATCGACACTCTCGATGAGTTTCTAAGGCCGTGGCGTCTGCGGCCTTAATCGCATCTGCCGGCCGAGCAACGGCCGCTTAGCACAACTGGCCACCCCCTTCGTGTGTCGTCCGTCAATTTGTAAGCGAGTGAACCGCGCATTTTGACGTTTAGGCAAGTCTCAGTACACTTTCGACTCTTCTATCAGGGAAGGTTGATGCCGCGAAATTCTGGCACTAGTAGTGAGGTAAATTGCCCACCGAAATGCGTGCATCTGCCTGTCACTGAAGGTGGCGAGCTAGGCGAGTTTCTCCAAAACAAAAAAGGCGCTCCGGAGAGCGCCTTTGATGGTTCAGAGAAACTAATAGAGAAATCAGTCGGTGCCGCCGGAGATCGGGGCGACGTATGCGACGTCGAGGTCCCATGGGAAGAAGATCCAAGTGTCCTGCGACACTTCAGTGATGAAGGTGTCGACCAGTTCGCGGCCCTTAGGCTTGGCGTAAACGGTGGCGAAGTGGGCGCCGGGGAGCATTTCGCGAACGACGCGAGCGGTGTTGCCGGTGTCCACGAGATCGTCAACGATCAGGATCTTACCGCCATTGCGGGCGAGATCGAGGATCGGCTGGGAGATTTCCTTGAGAACCTTGATGCCAGACTGGTTCTGGTGGTCGTAGCTCTTGCAGGCGACGGTTTCGACGGTGCGGATGTTCAATTCACGCGCAACGATGGCGGCTGGAACGAGACCGCCACGGGCAATGGCGACGACGGCGTCGAACGTACCCATGCCGGCGAGGCGCCATGCGAGAGCGCGGCTGTCGCGGTGGAACTGATCCCAGGTGACAGGAAAATTCTTCTGATTATTGGTGCTCAAAGCTGTTCTCCTGGAGGGCGCAGGCCTAGGAACTGAAAAAGAGAGGAACGCTCTTTAGCAAAGCTAGAGCGTTCCGCCAATCATCCAATCTGTGGTGCGGCAATCCCTGCGTTGATATGGGCTTGGGCAACCATGGCCAAGACTTTCTCGGCGGCCTCGTCGAGACGGGCCTCATCGGGGCAGCGCAGCACAAGATCGGTGGTTGCGCGGCCAGTGCCCATTTGCGGGTACGAGCCCATTTTGACATCAGGGTATTCTGCTTGCAGGGCTGCGAAGGGCGCCCCGATGGTGCCTTCGCCGACACCGGCCTTGATGGTGCGCGAAAGGTATTTGCGGCCACCCTTGAGGGTGGGGCCAATGGCTTCGAGCATGGCGCGCATGATGACGGGCACGCCCGCCATGACGTGAACATTGCCGATGCGGAAGCCGGGGGCGGCAGAAACCGAGTTGACGATCAGATCAGCGCCGACCGGAATGCGGGCCATGCGCAGGCGCGCTTCATTTGGCGCGGTGCCGCTTTCCTTCCAACGCGCCTCAAGCATAGCGCGGGCTTGGGCGTTGATCGGGAGGTCTACCCCAAAGGCTGCGGCCACAGCATCGGCTGTGATGTCATCGTGTGTTGGGCCGATGCCGCCGGAGGTGAAGACATAGGTGTAGCGCGCGCGCAGGGCGTTGATGGCGTCAACAATGTGATCCATCTCATCGCTGACCACGCGGACCTCAGTGAGGTCGATCCCCAGATCGGTGCAGAAATCGGCAACAGCGCCGATGTTCACATCTTTGGTGCGACCGGACAAAATCTCATCGCCGATGACAATCATCCCGGCGGTAACGCGCTCATTCTGCTGTGTCATTTGGGACCTTCCTTGCACGCAATTGGATGGGCCAAGCCTGCGCTGTCGTCAAGCTTTACACCGCACAATCAGCCGTGACGCCCTGCGCTCTTTTCATTGGCGTCAGAGCGGCCTATTTTGGGGGCTCAGGAGACCAATATGATTACCTATGTCGACGCTGGCACGAAGGCTCGCCGCCAACCCAATGTGATTCCCCTGCATGGCGCAGAGGGCTTTGAGGGCATGCGTAAGGCTGGCCAGCTGACCGCGCAGGCGCTGGATATTCTCACCCAATATGTTGAGGCAGGCGTTCCGACCTCGACCATTGATCGGGTGGCTTATGAGTTCGCGCGCGATCATGGCGCCGTTCCGGCGACGTTGTTCTACCGCGGGTTCCGGCATTCACTGTGCACATCGATCAACCATGTCGTGTGTCACGGTATTCCCGATGAACGTCCGCTGCGCGAAGGCGATATCGTCAATATTGACCTGACGCTGGTGGTGGACGGGTGGCACGGCGACTCGAGCCGCATGTATCCTGTCGGCGAAATCGGCCGCAAAGCTGAGCGCCTGATTGAAACCACCTATGCCAGCCTTGAGGCCGGTATCGCAGCGGTGAAACCGGGCAATACCACGGGTGATATTGGCGCGGCTATTCAGTCGGTGGCGGAAAGCGAACGCATGAGCGTGGTGCGCGATTTCGTCGGGCATGGGCTGGGACGCGTGTTCCACGATGAGCCAAACATCTTGCACTATGGTACGGCGGGCACGGGCATTCCGCTCAAGGCGGGGATGATTTTCACCATCGAGCCGATGATCAACCTCGGCAAGCCGCATGTGAAGGTTTTGGCTGACGGTTGGACGGCGGTGACGCGGGACCGGACGCTGACGGCGCAAGCCGAGCACTGTATTGGCGTTACCGAAACGGGCTGTGAGGTCTTCACGCTCTCGCCCGGTGGCCTGTTCAATCCTTTGGCGGTGCGACAGGGTAAATGAGCAAACCTCCCAAGCCCGGCGATGGAATAGGTGAAGCGGTTCAGCCGCATTATCTGGGACATCGGGAACGGGCGCGGGAGCGTTTTCGAACAGTCGGCGGGGAAGCACTCGCTGACTATGAGCTTTTAGAGCTCATGCTGCATATGATCATTCCGCAGCGGGACACCAAGCAGCTCGCCAAGGACCTTATCGCGCGCTTTGGTTCATTCTCAGAAGTGCTTTCCGCATCGCCACTGCGCCTCAAGGAGGTGAAAGGGCTGGGAGAGACGTCCATCTCCCATATTAAGGTGATGCAGGCTGTTGCCCAGCGCTATGGGCGTGACCAGATTGTTCGGGATCAGCCAATTCTCTCGTCGTGGACGCAGCTGCTCGATTATTTCAAAGGTCAAATGGCCTATGAGGATATCGAACAGTTCCGCATTCTGTTCCTTGATAAGAAGAACAAGCTTATCGCCGACGAAGTGCAGCAGACGGGGACGGTGGATCACACGCCCGTCTATCCGCGTGAGGTGATACGGCGATCGCTGGAGCTGTCAGCGACCGCGATCATATTGGTTCATAACCATCCATCGGGCGATCCGACGCCGTCGGCGGCGGATATACGCATGACCAAAGAAATCAACGATGTGGCGCGCCCTTTGGGCATAGTTCTGCATGACCACATCATCATCGGCCGCAAAGGCCATGTTTCGCTGCGATCACAAAATCTCTTCTAGGCTTTAGCCGAAGGTTGCCAGTACCGGGAAGGTTTCGAGGAACCAGAACGAGATGCGGGTGAAATTGCCGGTGATGAACAAGAGCCCGGTGATGATGAGGATCACGCCCATGATCTTCTCGACCACGCCCAGATGTTTTTTGAAATTCTGGAAGAAGGTCAGGAAGGGGCCGATCGCGATGCCCGCTAGGAAGAATGGGATGCCGAGGCCAAGCGAATAGAGACCGAGGAGCATTGCGCCTTCTGTGGCACTATCGCGGCTTGCTGCAACGGACAAAATGGCCGCCAGGACGGGGCCGATACAGGGCGTCCAGCCAATAGCGAAGGCAAGGCCGAGGAGGAAGCCGCCGAGCGGGCCTGACGCCATGCCGGGGCCATGGTGGCGGACCTGACGATCCAAAAGACCGATGCGGAACACACCGAGGAAGTGCAGGCCCATTGCGATGATCACCACACCAGCGACGGGCGTGAGGATCGGCAGGATTTGGCGGAAGGCTTGGCCAAATGCGGTCGCCGTGGCGCCGAGCGCAACGAAGATGAGCGAAAAGCCGAGAATGAAGAAGAGCGAAGTGATCGCGACGCGCAGTGTCAGCTTGCCGGGGGCATTGGCTTCAGCTCTGAGCTGATCATAGCTCGCGCCACTCATATAGGTCAGATAGGGCGGAACCAGCGGCAGTACGCAGGGGCTCAAAAAGCTCAATACCCCGGCGCCAATGACCAAAGTGAGGGAAAATTCCAAATCACTCTCCTTGCGTTGCTTCTCTGTAGCGCAGTTGAGCCAGAAGGCAATGAGCCTACATGCCGCAATGACGAAGGTTTGAGCATTGACGGTGCTCAAAAATAAGTTCTAGGCCCGAACCTGTAAAATCCCTCGTATTTTTTTACGAGTTACGCAGCTACACGGTGTCAAAATTCATAAAACGCAAATCCTTAGGGGGCATCCTTATGCCCTCCAAGGCATTTCGTCAGGGCCGACACTATTCCGCGGAGGGGTATGTATGCGCCTAGGAACCGTAGCCGAGAATAGATTTGCGGGCGTTCTGGCATTTGCCACGGCGCTATTGACCTTGGTCACTCTCGTGATTGGCTACCATCTGCCTCCGGAAACCGGCGAGGTAGGGGTTATATTTCCGCCCTGGTTCGATGAACCAGCAGCGGTCTCAGCGATCATCAGTGCAGGGGGGACACTGGCTGGTGGTACGCGCTTCTCAAATATCCTCGTCGCAGTCGCACCCGACCCGGACTTCGCAACCAGGGTCATCAAATATGGGGCGCTGCTCATCACCTCTGCACGCGGTCTTTGTGCCCCAATAGAACGACTTGAAGCATGAGCCTTGAGCTATTTCGAAGTCGGGTGCTGCTCGCACTGAGCACTCTGTGCGCTATTCTTGCCATCAGCTCTATCGCTGTTGAATATGTCCGCTTCGGCGAATTTGGCATGGCCACATATCTCGCCGTGGCCCTGTCTGGGATGATGGCTCTAGGGTTTATGCTGTTCCGCCTGCGTCCCACTGGCCGGCATCTCATCGTCGCTGTGCTCATGGGACTGGTGTCTGCATCGCTGATCGCTATGCGTGGCAGTCCGATGCAAATCGACATGCATATGGCGTTTTTCGCGGCGTTGGCGATGTGCTCGCTCCTCTACGACATTCGCGCCATTCTGGTGGGCACGGCATTGGTGGCGGTGCACCATTTGGCGCTAGGCCTGTTCTTTAGCGATCTGGTTTTCTATGGCACGGGTGGGTTGGATCGGATTGCCTTGCACGCTGTGATCCTGGTTCTGGAGGCAGCGGCGCTCATCTGGATGACGATCAATACCAATGCGGCGCTGCATCTCGCAGAGGAACGGACAAAGGACGCCGCGATGCGTACGGATGAAGCCCATGCGAGTGCCAAAGAGGCGCAGTACGCAGCCGAAACAACGGCTCATCATGCTGAGCAGATGCAACAAATGCAGGCTGAGTTCGCCGCGGTGGTTGAGGCGGGCCTTGCCGGGGACTTCTCGAAACGCATGATCGGGCACTATGACGATCATGCGCTAAATGAGCTTGTCGAGGCGACCAACAGCCTTGTCGATCAAATTGGGCGTGGTGTTGGTGCCACTCAAATCGTGCTTCAGTCGCTCGCTCGTGCGGATGTGACATTGCGTGTTGAAGGCGAGTTCAAGGGGGTGTTCTCAGACCTGCAGGAC
Source organism: Devosia sp. MC1541 (assembly GCF_012847305.1). Classification (NCBI taxonomy): domain Bacteria; kingdom Pseudomonadati; phylum Pseudomonadota; class Alphaproteobacteria; order Hyphomicrobiales; family Devosiaceae; genus Devosia; species Devosia sp. MC1541. The sequence goes on along the minus strand of NZ_JABBDZ010000004.1, from coordinate 195,633 downwards.
AACACCAACGCCGTAGCGGAAAAGCTCGGTGAGATTGTGATGCAGCTCAAGCAATCTTCGAATGCACTGAAGGATGCGACGGGCGAAATTCTCTCTGGTGCTAATGACCTCTCGGATCGGACCAGTCGGCAGGCGTCGACGATTGTCGGCACCACCAGCATCATGGCGCAATTGGCGCAGACTGTTGAGATCAACGAACAGCAGGCCAATGACGCCAGCTCAAACGCACTCTCGGTTAGCCAGTTGGCCGACGAAGGCGGGAAGATCATGCAGGAGGCCAATCAGGCCATGCTGCGCATGACGGAATCCAGCCAGAAGGTCGGTGACATCGTCAAGTTCATCGATGACATTGCCTTCCAGACCAATCTCTTGGCCCTGAACGCTTCGGTGGAAGCAGCGCGGGCAGGTGAGGCGGGCAAGAGTTTTGCTGTCGTTGCGTCTGAAGTGCGACGTTTGGCGCAAAGCGCGGGTAAGGCCTCGGGCGAGATCAAGACGCTGATCGAAAAGAGCAGCAATGACATTATGGGCGGCACCAAGCTTGTTACCGATGCGGCCCGGACGCTGATGACCATGGTTGAGACCGCGCATGCGAACATGCGGGTTATGGAGGCGATTGCTCAGCACGCGAGCGGGCAGGCGATCTCGATTAAAGACGTCACCTCGGCAGTGAAGACCATGGACGAGATGACCCAGCATAATGCGGCGCTGGTCGAGCAGATGAACGCGGCCATCGAGCAATCGGAGGCGCAAGCGCGAGAGCTCGATCAGATCGTTGATATTTTCACGACAGACCAGAGCAGCAAGCGGCTTCGTGCGGTCGCGTAACGCTAAGACTTAGGGCACAAAAAAAGCCAGCGTGAGCTGGCTTTTTTCGTTTGAACCATCGCTGCCAGTTTGGCTGCAGGCGCTAGAGGCGAACTCGAGCGTCGCGCGGGGTCTGGCAGGATGGTTTAGACTGGAACCGACGCATAGGCCGCGAAAAGCAGGCCAAGAGATGCGAGGAACATGACAGAGAGAGCGATAGTTTTGCGCATGAGATTACCGTCCTGCACCCAATAGGGGTGCGACAGGAACATTAGCCCGAAGGCGTTAATTGAGGATTTCGATGGCGTAGTTTTCAATAACGGTGTTAGCGAGAAGTTTCTCGCACATCGCTTTGATCTGAGAACGTGCAGTTTCCTCATCGGTTCCAGCAACTTCTAGATCAAACACCTTGCCCTGACGGACAGAGTTAACACCGGAGAAGCCAAGGCTCGCGAGCGAACCTTCGATGGCCTGACCCTGTGGGTCGAGAACGCCGTTCTTGAGAGTGACTGTGACGCGCGCTTTCATCTGAACTGCCTCGACCTACTATTATTGAACCAGACGCGGACCAGTGGTCAGCGCGTTGTCGCTTTCGACGAGAATGCCAAGACGCTGAGCGACTTCGCGGTAGCTTTCGACAAGATCGCCAAGGTTTTCGCGGAAGCGGTCCTTGTCGAGCTTGTTGCGGGTCTTGATGTCCCACAGGCGGCAATTGTCTGGGCTGATTTCGTCAGCAAGCACAATGCGCATCAGATCGCCTTCATAGAGGCGGCCAACTTCGATCTTGAAGTCAACGAGCTGAATGCCCACGCCCATGAACAGGCCGGTCAGGAAGTCGTTGATGCGGATCGCAAGGCTCATGATGTCATCGAGCTCAGCTGGGGTGGCCCAACCGAATGCGGTGATATGCTCTTCGGATACGGCTGGGTCGTTCAGCGCATCGTCTTTGTAGTAGAATTCGATGATCGAGCGCGGCAGCTGAGTGCCGGGTTCGAGGCCGAGGCGCTTGCACAGCGAGCCTGCAGCATAGTTGCGAACAACCACCTCAAGCGGGATGATCTCGACTTCCTTGATCAACTGCTCGCGCATGTTGAGGCGACGCAGGAAGTGGGTCGGGATACCCATGGAGTTCAGCTTGGTGAAGATGAACTCAGAGATGCGATTGTTCAGTACACCCTTACCGTCGAGGACCTCGTGACGGGCACCGTTGCCTGCCGTTGTGTCGTCCTTGAAATACTGGATGAGAGTGCCTGGTTCTGGACCCTCAAAAAGGATCTTTGCCTTGCCCTCATAGATTTTGCGTCGACGGTTCATGATCGAATCCGTTGTCTAAGGATAGGTAGGGTGGAGTTGAGCCGGATATGCGCCATTACTGCGCCTAAAACAAGCGCTTTTGTAGGCCCATTCGGAATGGCATTTCCCGCCTGAACCGTAGGCACACCGTTGCTTTGCGGCGCTGAACCTCCTATGTCGGGAAAGAAACTCCAGCCATGCGGCTGAGATGCAACACGGGAGCTACCATGAGCGCGTTCGAAGACCGCCAGAAGGGTCAGGAAGCTAAGTTCGCATTCGATGCGGAAAAGCAGTTCAAGGCGGAAGCCCGCCGTAACAAGCTGCTCGGCATTTGGGCTGCAGAACTGATGGGTCTGGAAGGCGATGCCGCTAAGGCTTACGCAACCGAAGTCGTTGCTGCTGACTTCCAGGAAGCTGGCGACGAAGACGTGTTCCGCAAGGTCGCTGGCGATCTGGCAGCGAAGGGCGTGTCGGTTGGTGAAGACGTGATTCGTCAGAAGATGGTTGCTCTTAAGGCGACCGCTAACGAACAGATCGCTAACGAAGGCTAAGAGCTTTCGATATTGGCATTTGAAAGGGGAGCCTCAGCGAGGCTCCCCTTTTTGTTGGGAGTGTGTTGGCGGCGCTATCCGAGGGTGACGGTTGTTGCCTCCATGGCTGTGCCGTTCATCTTCCAATGCACGGTGACTTTCTCGCCAGCCTTGAGAGTTGGGGTCGAATAGTTGGCGGGCAATTGGTAGATTTTGCCATCTGCCAAGGTCAGCGTGTGTGCCTTGAGGTCAAAGCTCTTCACCACGCCACTTGCCGTTTGCTCGGCTGGTGTGGTGGCTGCGGGCTTGGCCGCCGGTGCCACTGTCGAGGCGGCAAAGGCCGCTCCGGGTGCTGCAAGAGTGACGGCAATGAGGAGAGGGGCAATAAACTTACGCATGATTTTGCTCCATGCATAACGGGTCGGTAGACCCGGTGATGTCGGCTTGCAGATCCTGTCGTGTCACGCATCTACTCATTTATGCGCCGGCAAATCTAAGTCGATGGCCAAGTTGTAGGCCCCGAAAAACAGCTCTTCCAGTTAAAGATATTTAATTCCGATCTTGTCAGAAGCGTCTAAATTTCAATGAGTTGGTCGGCATTTTGAGTGATTTGAGACAGTGCGTGCACGACTGGGGTTAAATTGCGTTCCCCTGTCGAACTCTTGACATTGTCTTGCCGGTTTTGTTGGGACATCGCCGCACGTGCCGCGCCAGTGGAATAGCGGCCTAGGGCGGCTTTTGTTTTTTGGGTAGATGCGCTCCATCAGGCGGTCCGTCAGAGCAAAGGTCGTGTCGAATGCGATGAGTGCTCTCGCGTCGATTACATCCAAGGCAATGTTAGTCAGTAAGGTTTTATCAGGTAGACCTATCGGGACAGCGGGACGCAGTGTGCAGATAGGTCGACATAAGATCGTGAGGCACGCATTTAATGAGCCGCGAGAGCGGAGGAGACATATGACGGCATTGGCTAGAATTTCTGCAGTATTTATCGCTTTGGCGGCAACTCTAGCTTTATCGGCACCGGCGCGAAGTGAAGCCGCCTGTGCCGAGGATGACTTTGAATCATTTCTGACAGAGTTTCAGAACAATCCGTCTGAACAAGAAAATATGAGCGCCGATCAGATTGAGATGACGACGTTTCAGGAGATGGGCAGCGCTATGCCGGCGCGCTTCACGGTCGTGCAAAGTAAAGAGGAATTGGATTGGCCGATTTTGCCCAGCCTCGCCGCGCTGAAGCAGCAGGATCTCAGTGTCCAGATCTTTCAAGATACCCCGTTGAAAGCTGAACTGTACGCGCGCGCCACTGACCTGCGGGAGGTCGATTTCGTGTGGTACTTTGAAAAAGATCCATGCTGGTCCTTCGTTGGGTTCTCAGACGGCTCATTATATCGCTGATCGCATCAAGCTGAACCCAGTCGGTATTATGGTCATTCGCAATCCGCTTTTGGGATTTTTGGCGTTACTCGCAATTGCGCCTCAGGCCCAGGCAGAGCGTCTGGGTATTCCTCTTCCCTTGCCGCTGGGTGTCCAGAATTGCGAGTTGCAAGGATGGGCCTATTCCAATGGGCTTGTGGAAGTCGTTTTGCGTCAATCCCCTGACAAGGACAGCAAGGCGCTGGGCATCGTGCCCGTTGATGATCCGTCCAAAACCGCTTCACATGGCAATATCCTCTATCCAGCGGAAGTCACCATCGTGCAGTACGACGGGGGCTGGCTAAAGGTTTCTGCATTGAGGGATCTGGAAAATGCCGAAGCGGAACGCGCTGTCCCGCCCACGCCAGGGTGGATTGCTGCCAATTCCATCCGCTTCAATATCCAGTCTGGGAACGGCTACGCGGCGCCGGACACTGCCAGCACAGTTCTGATCGATATGAAAGACGAATGGGTGACCGAGGTCGGAGAGATCGAACAGGTCCACGCTTGTCAGGCAAATTGGGTTTTGGTGGATTACCGTCAGACGCTTAGCCGTGACGCGCAGGGTGCGCTGGTTCCTGTGGCTGAGGAAAAGCAAGCTCGCAAGCAGGCATGGTTTCGCAACACCTGCGGTGACCTCTTTACAACATGCGACAGGCAGTTGGATCCATAGGGGATGGTACAGCGCTGCCTGAGACCATGCAGGCAAGGTTAGACTTTAAGCGGTGGGTGCTATGGACCGGGTGACGACTGCGGGATTGGGCTCTCGCAAACTAGACTTGAAAAGAACCCCGCAGGAATGTTCCGGCGGGGTTTTGTGTTTTAGCGGATTGAATTTCTGCCGTAATAATAGGGGTTCAGATCCAAGCCGACGGCACGATCGAGATCGCGCAGATTGGTGCTGCTGGCGCCAAACGGGATTTTAATTCCGGCGAAGACCGAGTGCATCGTCGCACGGTACGCGCCTGCGTCTTGGAAGGTGTCAATTCGGTTGGAGTAACTGAGACTCAAGATCAAAGGCTTGTCCTCGAGCTTGTAACGTCCTTCCACGCCCCAGCTCAGATCGCGGAAGCCCTCATCATAGGTTTCGTGCTCGTAAATCGAGCGGGCAGTGACGGACATGTCTGGAGTGACGTAGTACGTACCTTCGAGGCCAGCGACCCAAGCATTGCTTTTGTTGATTTTGGCGTCGTCGGTGACGGCGCCGGTATAGCTGAGCTGCCCGGCGACGCGGTATTTTTCTGCGTTATAGCCAGCTTCAAGTGCAACGGTCGCAAAGCCGTGCCGATCTGCCGTATAGCCGACTTCCTTTTAACTTAGGCCCCCGCCAGAGATGGCACCGCCGACATAGAAGTCGTCAATGTGGTAAGTGCCGTGGATCGCTGCTCCGGCGAGCATCGTTTCCCAATCGTATTCGTACGAGCGGACATAGTCTTGACCGGTGACGGTGCCTGAGGCGCTTTGTGCCCACGCATCAACCTGAATGCTGCATTCTGGTGAGACTGCGATCCCGAGCTTTGGATCAAGGGTAAACAGCTTTGTTTGGCTATCGCTTACATACCAACTGCTGCCTTCGCGGTTGTAATGTATCGACTGAAGTCCCAAGTCGGTGGAAATAACGCCTGTTAAGCCCATCTCTTGGGCGGTGGCGTTGGTCGAGAGCAATGCAAGCGCCGCCATTGTGGCGTAAAGTTGAGTACGCATGGTAATTTAGGTCTAGGGCAATATGCCTATTGGACTGCCACTGTTCGTGCGGGAGTGCAATGTGATGCGAAGAGTGCCTTTTGCTATTTGAGCATAGGGTTTGAGGAGCGGCACTTTTGACACAGTGAGTGGGGCCAGCCGATCACCGTTCTGGAAGCCATAAGAAAAGCCGCCCGGAGGCGGCTTTGGTGTTTGTTAGATGCGCTGCATGAGGCGGGTGAACATGAGCAGGCCTTCGGGCCAAGGGCCGTGGCCGCTCTCGATGTTGATGTGCCCGGCTTCGCCCGCATCATGGAATTCTGAGCCCCATGCGCCAGCCAGATCAGCGGCGGCTTCTAGGGCGCAATAGCCATCGGTGGATGACGCAACGAGCAGCGACGGGAAGGGCAGGGGATCGCGCGGGACTGGCGCGAAATCCTTGACGGCTTCCGGCGCACTGTCGCGATAAACGTCTGGTGGGGCGACGAGGAAGGCGCCCTTTACCTTGCCATCGGTGAGCTGCGCGGCGGCCTTGGCCAGAGCAATGCAACCGAGCGAATGAGCGACAAGCACAACGGGGCGCTCGGCCAACTCGACCGCTTTGACAATGGTGTCGATCCAGTCTTCTGGATCTGGATCTGACCAGTCGGCCTGCTCAACAAGGGCAGCCGAGCGGATTTTATCCGCCCAGCGCACCTGCCAATGACCGTCTTTGGAGCCATAGAGGCCCGGCAAGATCAGGATGTCGACTTCAGAGAGCTTCATGCGCCAAACACACGGTTGAAGATCGTGTCGACATGCTTGAGGTGATAGGCGTCGTCAAACATGGCGTCGATTTGTTCATCGGACAGAGTCACTTCCGGGTCAGCCTTGAGGTTGGCTGCGAAGAGACCGGCGCGATCGCCATTGTGCTGCCAGACCTTCATGGCGTTGCGCTGGACGGCAGCATAGCTGTCTTCACGGCTGTAGCCGGCCTGTGTAAGCGCGAGCAACATGCGCTGGGAATTGTGGAGGCCGCCAAGAAGATCGAGGTTCTTGCGCATGTTTTCTGGGTAGACGACGAGCTTGTCGATCACGCCGGTGAGGCGGGCCAAAGCGAAGTCGAGGGTGACAGTCGCGTCTGGGCCGATCATGCGTTCAACCGAGGAGTGCGAGATATCGCGTTCGTGCCAGAGGGCGACGTTTTCGAGCGCTGGGGTGACCACGCCGCGCACGAGGCGGGCAAGACCGGTGAGGTTTTCGGTGAGGACCGGGTTGCGCTTGTGCGGCATTGCTGACGAGCCCTTCTGGCCCGGGGAGAAGTATTCTTCAGCTTCGAGAACTTCGGTGCGCTGCAGGTGACGGATTTCCACGGCGACGCGTTCGATGGAGGACGCTACAACGCCCAGGGTGGCGAAGAACATGGCATGACGATCGCGCGGGATAACTTGAGTCGAGACTGGCTCGATGGAAAGGCCAAGCTTTTCAGCGACGTATTCTTCGACCAACGGGTCGATGTTGGCGAAGGTGCCGATGGCGCCGGAGATGGCGGCGGTGGCGATTTCATCGCGCGCTGCAACGAGGCGTGCGCGGTTGCGGGTGAACTCGGCATAGGCTTCGGCAAGTTTGACGCCAAAGGTGGTCGGCTCTGCGTGAATGCCGTGCGAGCGACCAATGGTGATGGTGTTCTTGTGCTCGTAGGCGCGGCGCTTGAGGGCTTCGAGCAGCGCATCCACATCGGCGATCAGAATGTCGGCAGCGCGCTTCATCTGCACCGAGAGCGTGGTGTCGAGAATGTCCGAGGACGTCATGCCCTGATGGACGAAGCGAGCGTCTGGACCGACGATTTCGGAAAGGTGGGTAAGGAAGGCGATTACGTCGTGCTTGGTGGTGCGTTCGATTTCGTCGATGCGCTCGACGTCAAAGCCATAGTCACCGAGCTCGGCCTTGCGAGCATTCATCACTTCCCAGATTTTATCAGCGCTTTCCTTGGGCACGACGCCCAGCTCTGCGAGCTTGGAGGTCGCGTGCGCCTCGATTTCGAACCAAATGGCGAACCGAGTTTCGGCGGACCAGTTGGCGACCATTTCGGGGCGGGAATAGCGCGGGATCATGGGCTTAGCCTTGTAGCTTAGGAATGTGATTCAACTGGGGGTTGCTTGTAGCGCTCTAGGCGCTCGGGCAGCGTGCCAGTGTGCAGTTCGAAGAGGTGGTTGTCGCGGTCGTGGAAATAGAGCGAACGGCCTTCGCCCGCAACCCTTGGCCGCGTTTCGCGCATGTCCAACCCCAGAGCCTCGATGCGCTGGCGATAGGTTTCCAAATCAGCATCAGCAATTTTGAAGGCGATGTGATTGTAGCTGCGCGCGAGAAGGGACGGGCCTTGCATAATGGCGATCCAAATGTCGGTGGCGCCGACATGGAAGAACCGTTCCTGTGAGAGCGAGAAGGTTTTGTCCTCGCTGTCATAGATTTTGCGCGCGCCGAGGACAGTCACCAAGATTTCCTCCATGCCGTCGAGGTTCTCGACGATAAAGGTCATGTGGCTCAGGCCCTCGATGCGTGGCTCAGGCATTATGTGTGTTTACCGCGTCTCGGATGGCCTGAATGCGACCGGCGTAAGTGGCCGGATCATTACCGCCGTAAATGGCAGAACCAGCGACGAGCACATTGGCTCCCGCCGCGACGATCTCTTTTGCATTGGCGGCAGTGACGCCACCATCAACTTCCAGATCAATGTCACGACCGCCGATCAACGCATGGGCCTGCGCGATCTTGGTGAGGCTTTCGCGAATAAAGCTCTGGCCGCCGAAACCGGGATTGACGCTCATGATGAGGACGAGATCGACGTCATCAATGACGTGCTGGATGGTGGAGACAGGTGTCGCTGGGTTCAGCGCCACGCCGGCTTTTTTGCCGAGCGCGCGAATGGCCTGTAGCGAGCGGTGTAGGTGAGGACCCGCTTCAGCGTGGACGGTGATGATGTCAGCGCCGCCATTGGCAAAATCGGCCAGATAAGCGTCCGCGGGGGCGATCATCAAGTGACAGTCAAAGGTCTTCTTCGTGACCCCACGCACCGATTTCATGATCGGCGCACCAAAGGAGATGTTGGGCACGAAATGGCCGTCCATCACGTCGATATGGATGTAATCCGCGCCAGCGGCGTCGATGGCTTCCACCTCCGCGCCAAGCCGCGCAAAATCGGCGGATAGAATGGAGGGAGCGATACGAAGCGGACGGGTGGGCATAAAGGCCTCTCTCGGGCGCGGGGATATGCTCGCTGCTATAGGCCCGCGCGAGAGATCGGGCAAGAGTGAGCGCCTCTGCGAGCGCTTCACTCCTGCTAAAGTCCAATCAGAATGGTACGGGGGCCGTGAAGGTCATGAACTCTTTTGTCGTTGGGTGGGTAAATCCCAATTCGGCGGCGTGCAGTTGGAGGCGATCGGCAGCGGTGAGATCATCGCCTGAGGCATAAAAGGCATCGCCCAGAATCACATGGCCGAGGGCCTTCATGTGAACGCGCAGCTGATGGGTGCGGCCGGTGAGAGGGGTGAGTTTTACGCGCGTGGCATTCTCCTCGCGCTCGAGCACCTGCCATTCGGTTTGCGCCGGGCGACCGTTCTCGTGGTCGATCTTCTGGCGCGGCTTGTTTTCCCAATCGGTACACATGGGTAGGTCGATGAGGCCGGAGTCCTCTTCGATAATTCCGGACACGCGAGCGATATAGCTCTTGGTGGTTTTGCGGAACTCGAACTGGCTGCCGATGAAGCCGTGCGCGGGCTTGTTCAGCGCCATGACGAGAACGCCAGACGTGTCTTTGTCCAAACGGTGGCACATGCCAGCCGTGGGCCAGGTTTGGTGGGCGCGATGCTGAATGCAGTCCCAGAGGCTGGGGTCTTTACCCGGCACGCTGAGCAAGCCAGATTGCTTGTCCACCACCAGAATGTCGTCATCGACGTGGATGACGTTCAGGTAGGGTTCAGTGGGAGGGAAGTAGTTCAGCAGTGTGGGCATAGGTCCGGGCATATGTGCCCTCTACCAGAGAGTGCCCCCCTTGAACAACAGCTTGAGGGACAAGCGACATGTGGGACTTTTCTATAGGGCGGGCTTTGGGCCTGATGGCCAAGACTTGGCCGTTCATCGTGTTTCGGATGGTTGTCTACTTCGGCATAGCTGCCGCCTATGTGTTGGTGACAGGAACTGGGGCCGGAATTGGTTGGGGCGTTGGCGCTTTCGGAGATGCTGATTTCCAAGCCACATCATCGATTTGGGGCGGAGTTGCAGACTTCGCACTGACTGCCGGGGTGATCTATTTCCTGCGCGAATATATTCTCTATGTGGTCAAGGCTGGCCATATCGCGGTGCTGTCGGAAATGATGGAGGGGCGCGAAATTCCCGCCGGGCGGGCGCAGATTGATCACGCAAGTGCTATCGTCAAAGATCGTTTTGCTGAGGCGAGCGTGTTGTTTGGTGCCGATCAGCTGGTGAAGGGTGTGCTGCGGGCCATTACGGGTCTCGTCAATGGCATTGCCTCGCTGATCCCAATCCCGGCCATACAATCGCTGACGGGCGTGCTGCGGGCATTCCTCAATCTGTCGGTGGGGCTGCTTGATGAGGTGATCATGGCCTATGCCATTCGCACCAAATCGACCAATCCATGGGACAGTGCCAAGACGGCGCTGGTGCTCTATGGGCAGAACTACAAGGTGATGTTCAAGAACGCGGCGTGGCTGACTGTGATCACCTATGGGCTGGCCTTTGTGGTGTTCCTAGTGATGCTGGCGCCTGCGGCGGCGCTGGTGTGGTTTATGCCGGGTGGCTGGTCGGCTGGGGGCTTTGTCTTCGCGCTGATCTTCGCTTGGGCGGTGAAGATGGCGTTGATTGAGCCTTTCGCCATTGCCTGCATGATGGAGGTCTATTTCAAAACCATCGCGGGGCAAGCGCCTGACCCAGCTTGGGATAATCGCTTGAGTGGTATGACGAAGAAATTTGTTGAGCTCAAGGATAAGGCGGCGGCCTATGTCGGGCGGCGGCTCGGGGGCGCGTCAGCACAACCGCCATCGGGTTTTACACCGCAAGCTTGAGTTTAGGATGAGCCACCGACGGGTGGCTCAATCATTTCATGGACCCAAAGCCTGCGCTTCGCATTATGATTCAAGTCATTGTCTGATTGATTCCGGAAAGAGCCCTATGGGTATTGAAATTGAACGCAAATTTCTTGTTTCGAGCGATGGTTGGCGTTCCGGAGTGACGTCGAGCGCGGCTTTCCGTCAGGGTTATCTATCGAACAATGCCAATCCGACAGTGCGCGTGCGTGTGGTTGATGATGCCCAGGCGTTTTTGACGCTCAAGGGCAAGCCGGTGGGTTTGGCACGGGCGGAATTTGAATATGAAATCCCGGTTGAGGACGGGTTGCAACTGATGGAGCTGGCGCGGCCCAATGTCATCGAGAAGCGCCGTTATCTCGTGCCGCACGGCAATCACACCTGGGAAGTGGATGTGTTTGAAGGTCCGCACGAGGGGCTGGTGACGGCAGAAGTGGAGATGGGTGCGCTCGACGAGGCGGTGGAGATCCCCGACTGGGTTGGCAAGGATGTGTCGAATGACGACCGCTATGCCAACGCCAGCCTATCGCGAAATCCGGGCGTGCCGGACGAGCGCTGAACTACTGCCAGCGCTTGAAGGCACGGAGGTGTTTTTGGTCGGCGACGACGGTACGAACGATTTTGTCGACACTGTCGGTGACCGGAACTTTTAGGACGTGCTCGGTGGTGTCATCGGGCACTTCGAGCGTCGCGAACTGGCTGTCAAGAAGCGACGTGGGCATGTACTCGTGATTGCGCTTGGCCATGCGCTCGGCAATGACCTCTTTGCTGCCATCGAGATAGACAAACAGCACAGGCTCACCGGCTTCGGCCGTAATGAAATCGCGATAGGCTTTTTTCAATGCGGAGCATGCGCCGACTGCGACGCTCTTTTTGAAGGCCGCGTCTTTGAGTGCAGCGGTGAGGGCGGTCAGCCACGGCCAGCGGTCCTCATCGGTGAGGGGTGTGCCTGCGCGCATCTTCTCGACATTCGCCTCGGGATGGTAGCGATCACCATCAAGGAAGGGCGCATGCAGGGCACGGCCGAGGGCTGCACCAACGGTAGACTTGCCCGAGGAGCTGACGCCCATCACGATGATGATGCGGGCGGGTTCAAACTGTGGCTGAGAAGGCACCGTCGACATAGAGAATGTGTCCGTTCACAAAGCGAGAAGCGTCTGAGGCGAGGAAGACAGCGGCTCCGCCCAATTCGTCGGGCTGGCCCCAACGCCCCATGGGGGTGCGTTGTTCGATCCAGCGGTTAAAAGTTTCGTCTTGGCTCAGGGCCTCATTCATCTCGGTGAGGAAATAACCCGGCGCAATGCCATTTATATTGAGACCGTGCTTTGCCCAATCCACGGCCATGCCGCGGGTGAGATTTGCCACAGCTGCTTTGCTCGCCGCATAGGGCGCAACCGAGGGTCGTGAGACGTTAGAGAGCATGGAGCAGATGTTGATGATCTTGCCGGAGCGGCGCGGGATCATGTGACGGGCTACGGCCTGACCAACGGTGAAGACCGAGGTGAGGTTCGTCGTCAGTACTTGATCAAAGCGGTCCGCCGGGAAATCCTCAAGCGGAGAGCGGAACTGCATTCCTGCATTGTTGACCAGAATATCGATCGGGCCGAGGACATGCTCAACATAGTCGATGCCGTCGCCGACGCTGTCTTCGCTGGTGACGTCAAAGGCCACGGCTTTCACGTCATGACCCGCTTCGTTGAGTGTGGCAGCAGCATCGCCAAGAGCGTGACTATCACGCCCGTTGATCACAATACGTGCTCCGGCCTCCGCCAATGCCTTGGCAATCGCGAATCCCAAGCCGCGGCTTGAACCGGTCACCAGTGCGAGTTTTTCGGATAAATCAAAGGGCGAAGTGGGTTTGGTCATGGCAGCTCCGCCGGAATTCTATCTGTTCTTGTTAGATCAGGGGACTAAGCTGTGCAAGATTGACTGCAATCTGCCATACAAGATGGTCGGAATGGTCGGAAATTGCACTTTCTGACCTATCTTCTTTCGCTATGATGTGGTCAGTATCGCCGCCGCCTATTAGGCGTGCTTCAGAATGACCACGATGACCTTCGGAAGGATATTTGGATGTCGACAGCGGATATCGGCCTAATCGGCCTTGCGGTTATGGGCTCGAACCTAGCTCTCAACATCGCAGAGAAGGGCTACACTGTTGCCGTGCACAACCGGTCTGCTGTCCGCATTGACGAGTTTGTAGCAGAGGCAAAGGCGCAAGGCCTGTCTGAAAAGACGCTTCCTAAGTACGATCTTGCAGAATTCGTAGCCTCGGTGAAGGCGCCGCGCTCCATCATCATCATGGTCAAGGCCGGTCATCCGGTTGACGATATGATCGAGCAGCTGTTGCCACACCTTGAGGCTGGCGATGCGATCATCGAATGCGGCAACTCGCTGTTCACCGATACGCAGCGCCGTTTTGACTATCTCAAGCCAAAGAACATTGGCTATCTCGGCGTCGGTGTATCCGGTGGCGAAGAAGGCGCGCGTCACGGCCCATCTATCATGGTCGGTGGTTCCAAGGAACAGTGGCACAATGCTGAAGCTGTTCTTACGGCGATTGCTGCCCAGTTCAACGGCGAAAGCTGCTGCGCATATCTCGGTGAAGGCGGCGCTGGCCACTTCGTTAAGACCATCCACAACGGCATTGAATACGGCGACATGCAGATGATCGCTGAAGTCTATGGCGTGATGCGTGATGGCCTGGGCATGTCCGCCAAGGAATGCGCTGCCGTGTTCAAGGAATGGAACAAGGGCGCGCTCAACTCCTACCTCATCGAAATCACCGGCCACGTGCTGGACGCGGTGGATGCAGAGTCTGGCAAGGCACTCGTTGATCTGATCCTCGACAAGGCTGGCCAGAAGGGCACCGGCGTTTGGTCGGCTATCGTTGCTCAGCAGATGGGAGTTCCAGCGACCGCCATTGAAGGTGCTGTTGCTGCTCGCTCGATCTCGTCGCGCAAGGAAGAACGCGTTGCGGCTGAAGCCATCTATGGCAAGCCAGTACGCGGCAAGACCGACGTGACCCTGGCTGACCTCGAAAAGGCACTGCTGGCTGGTAAGATCGTTTCTTACGCGCAGGGCTTTGCGGTTATCGCTAAGGCTTCGGAAGAAAACGGTTGGGCACTGCCGCTCGCGACCATCGCCAAGATCTGGCGCGCTGGCTGCATCATCCGTTCGCGCTTCCTCGACCAGATGTCCTCGGCTTATGCCAAGGGTGAAGCGACCAATCTGCTCGTCGTTCCAGATTTCGTAGACATCATGAAGGACAGCCACCCAAGCCTGCGCAAGGTTGTTGCTGCTGCCGCAGTTGGCGAATTCCCAATGATCTGCCTCTCGGCTGCTCTGTCGTATTTCGACAGCTACCGCCAGGCTCAGGGCACTGCGAACCTCATTCAGGGCCAGCGCGACTTCTTCGGCGCCCACGGCTTCGTCATCGAAGGCCGCGGTTCGGATCTGCACGGCACCTGGCCGAGCACTCTGGGCAAGTAAGACTTGGCTCAGATTTGAGATTGAAAGGCTGGGGTGACCCCGGCCTTTTTTGTTTTTTGCGGTACCCCCACCCGGCTTCCGCCGAGTAAGGGGGAGGGACGATATGGCGAGGGATTGGCGTGCGATCACCCCACCCCCAATCACTCCCCGCAAGGGCGAGGGAGGCGAAGGGCCATGGGGCGTCGTTTTGGCTTAAAGCTCGCGGAACATCACATAGCTATCGACGTAGCCGTGTTGTGGGTGGTTGAAGGCTTTTGGAAGCGTGCCGACGATAGCGAAGCCGAGCGACTGCCAGAGGGCGACGGCGCGGGTGTTGGTCGACACGACGTGGTTGAACTGCATCGCCCTAAAACCGAGCTCCTTGGCCAGCTCTAGGCTGTGGAGGCACATTGCCTTGGCGATACCTCGCCCCTGCGCCTCGGGCGAGACCATATAGCCGCAATTGGCTACGTGAGCACCGTTGCCGCGCTGATTGGCCATTATGTAGTAGGTGCCGAGCACCCGACCGTTCTCTTCGGCGACGTAGACGCTGTGGCTGGGCAAGAACCAATAGGCGAGCGTCCCTTCATCATCGAGGTCGGTGTCGATGGTATAGGTCTCGCCTGAAGCGAGGCCTGGCTTGACGATGGAGAGAACCGCCTCGCGGTCCTCTAGGGTTGCGGGGCGGATCTGCATATCAATCGTTTTCGTCTAATGGTGGCACACGAACCTGGCCGGGTGGGGCGATTTCGGGTGCATGAGGGTGGTTTGCAATAGAGGGGCGACGTCCTAGCTCAAAGCGCCATGCGGCCACGGCGAAAATGATTAGGGCGATAGCGACGGCCACGCTGGCAGCGATAAATGGTGCGCCGGGGAAGTAACCCGCCGAGCCCGGGGTGGTGGTGTAATAGGAAAATATCTGCGTGGCGGCGAGAGGGCCGATAATGGTCGCCAAAGAACTGACGGCGTTCACAGCACCCTGCAGTTCCCCTTGAGAGTTGTCTGGTACCTGACGCGACAACACGCCGTTGATGGCCGGTGGGGCGAGGCCCGAGACGCAACCAACGCCAATAGCGATATAGAGCATATAGACATCTGTGCTCATGCCGACCGCAGCGAAGGCTGCAATAGCAGCGATGAGGCCGATCATGGCGACGGCTGGTTCGCCCATGCCGCGCGACATGGGGCCAGCGAGAACCGCTTGAGCAATTGCGAAGCCAAGGCCGAAAGCGCCAAGCGTGCGGCCAATGTTGGACGAGCTAAAGTTGAACATTTCCACGGTGAAATAGGAGAAAACCGTGGGTAGAGACTGCGCCGAGAGCTGGAAGAAGAAGAGTACGGCCAAGAGCCAGAGCACTGACGGATACTTCTTAAGAGAATGGACGGCGCCGAGCGGGTTGGCGCGACGAATGTCGAAGCGGCGGCGGCGGGTCTTTGGCAAGCTTTCTGGCAGCACGAAGAGGCCAAAGAGGAAGTTTGCAAACGCGAGAGCGGCTGCGGCGTAGAAGGGTACGCGCGGGCCGAGTTCACCCAATTCACCGCCGATAACGGGGCCAATGATGAAACCTAGGCCAAAGGCCGCACCAATCAGGCCGAAGCTCTGCGTGCGTTTCTCGGGCGGGGTAATATCGGCCATATAGGCGGTGGCTGTCGCAAGGGCTGCGCCAGCGATGCCAGCAATGATGCGGCCGATGAAAAGATACCAAACGAAGGGGGCAATCGACATCATGAGATAGTCGAAGGTAAGGCCCAATAGGGAGAAGAGCAGAACCGGCCGACGACCGAATCTATCTGATAGATTGCCCAGAACAGGCGAAAAGACGAACTGCATGAAGGCGTAGGCGAAGACAAGATAGCCGCCAATAACTGCCGCGTTTGCAACGCTGCCGCCTGTCAATTCCTCTAATAATTCGGGTAATACCGGGGTGATAATGCCCACACCGATCATGTCGATCAGGATGGTTATGAGGATACAGGAGAGGGTCAGTTTTGAGCGTGTCGCTGCTTGCATGCGGTACTTGAAACCTTCCTGTAGTCACCCGCTAGGGCATGTCGCAAATGACACGCACGCCAGCGGGAAAGCAAGAGGCGCCTGTTAGTGTGGCGGCGCCTCAGCATCATAGCTGTATATCCAGCCCAAGCGCTTGAGATGAGCGCGTGTGCCTTGTTTGGCCATCACCACATTACGCGCCCAGCTGAACGGCCAAGCCATGTGAAAAATGCGTCCGTTTTGCGCGGAGAGCGCTGCCACAGCGTGAAGTCGCTTCTGGCGCCGTTTTGCATAATGAGAGAAAGCCGCTTCAGGCTGTTCTGTTCCCATTAAAAGTGGCGCAAGCACGGCGGCGTCTTCAATTCCCATCGCTGCGCCTTGCGCTTGGAAGGGCACTAGAGCGTGGGCGGCGTCACCGATGAGGCCAATACGACCTCGGCTCCACACATTGGTGGAGACGGTGTTTAGGGCCCAAGGGGTCCATTGATCGCGTGCGGCGCTGAGGATCGCGCTCACTTTAGCACCAGGCTTTTTGAGGGTTGGTTGCCCCAAGGCCTTGATATCTTCGCCGGGTGTAAAGAGCGCTAGGTTGAACTGTTTGCGATGCGGCAGAGGGTAACACACGAGATGGAAGCCTCGCGCGAAAAATACGGAAACCCGGTTTGGTGATATGATGCCGTCGAGCTTTTCCATGGGAATAAGTGCACGCCACGCGATGCGCTTGCCAAATACGGCCTGCGGACCGCGAATGGCGCTCAGGCGCGTTTGGGAATGGACGCCATCGGCACCGATCAGGGCTTCACCGCGGAGGGCGCGTTTCTCGTGTCCTGCGGTGAAGTGAACGGTAACGCCGCCGACGTCGTCTTGCATCTGCCAGTCGGTAACACCGAAATGGATTTCGATGTTGGCAAAGCGGCGGCAGGCCGCATGCAGAGCGCTGGCGAGGTCGGCGCGATGGAGAATGGCATAAGACGAACCGAACTTTTCCCGCATCAGCGGACCAAGCTCCATCGTTGCGATGGGGCCCTTGCTGGAGAGGGTGTAAGAATCGAGGGCTTCGGGCTCAAAACTGACTTCGGAAAGCGCCTCGGCTAGGCCAAGACGATCCAAAATAAGACGAGCGTTCGGGCTGAGCTGAATGCCTGCACCAAACTCTTCAATATCGGTTTGGCGTTCGATAATGCTCACTTTGGCGCCGAATTTCGCGAGGCCAAGGGCAAGGGTCATGCCGGCGATGCCGGCACCTATGATGATAAAATGACGGCCTGTGGCGGCCATGGCATAACTCAGGCGGCGTTGACCAAGAAAATAGATGAGGCCGGATTGGCCTGGCCCGCACCCAGCTCATGTTTGAACACATAGAGCGTCGAGCAATATGGGCAAACGATCTCATCATCCTTACCCATATCTAGGTATACGTGTGGATGATCGAAAGGTGGCAGCGCGCCAACACACTGGAATTCCTTCGAGCCAATCTCAATGCGGGCAAGGCCGGAGGTGTTGTGGAAATGCGGGGTTACGCCGTGCGCCATTATACCAACCTGAATGGTTTGATGAATTGGCGCGACCATAGCCAAACAACAATGGCAAGAAAAGGAGAAAGCGTGTTTTGCTTTTTGCCTTGATTTTACCGCGGCGAGCCGCAAAACCCACTTAAGTTCTTATGAGGAATGTTGATGCCAACTTTCACCCATTCGGGTTTGACCCTCGCTTATGACGTTTACGGGGAGGGCGCGCCTGCGCTCTGCGTGCATGGGTTTGCCTCGAGTGGCAAGGTCAACTGGCTCGATACCGGTTGGGTCGAGACCTTGGTGGAGGCCGGATATCAAGCCATCACGCTCGACAATCGGGGGCACGGAGGATCCGACAAACCGCATGATCCGGACCTCTATTATCCGAGCCTGATGGCAGAGGACGCACTGGCGCTCTTGGAGCATCTTGGAATCAGGCGAGTTGCGGTGCTGGGTTATTCCATGGGCGCTCGCATCGCCGCGTTCATGGCCTATCAAGCTCCGGAAACGGTGGCATCGGTCATCTTCGGTGGGATGGGGCTTAATCTCATCAACGGGTTGAGTGATGGCAATGATATTATTGCCGGGCTGCGCGCGCCGAGCCTCGCGAGTCTAACCCATCCGACGGCACGGCAGTTTCGGATTTTCGCCGACCATACGGGGTCCGACCGAGAAGCGCTGGCCGCCTGCATGGAAACATCACGCGAGGCTATGGCGCGCGCTGATGTTCGGCGCATTGACGTGCCGGTCTTGGTCGCCGTTGGCGAGGTCGATGAAATGGCTGGGAGCCCACAGCCCCTCGCAGAACTGCTGCCACAGGGTGAAGCTGTGGTGATCCCCAAGCGGGACCATATGCGGGCCACAGGCGATAAGGTGTTTAAGGCCGCGGCGCTTGAGTTTCTCAGTAGAACATACTCGGGCGGTTCTGTTTGATGAACCAATCTCGCTGCTTTGACTTTGAATAGAGAACAATCTGGCTTATATCGTCGGGAAGCGATGAAACGGAGTGCGGCGCCATGAACGGCAATGCTCAACAGTCGATCCAGATCAAATCAGTCGATCCCGTCTGGGAAGCGGTGCGTGCGAGCGCGCAGCAGATCGTTGATTCTGAACCCGCACTGGCGAATATGGCGCTTAGCAATATTCTCAATCATGCGCGGTTCGAAGACGCGCTGGCTCACCGTCTGGCATTGCGCTTGGGGGACGAGGATGTGTCGGCGGACATGATCCGCCAGGCGTTCGAAGAAACTTTGCGGGATGCGCCACATATTGGTGAAGCCGCACGCACTGATCTCGTCGCGACAATGGAACGTGATCCTGCCTGTGATCGTGCTGTAGAGCCGCTGCTCTATTTTAAGGGCTACCAGGCGATCCAAACGCACCGTTTCGCCCATGCAATGCTCAATGCTGGACGGCGCGATTTTGCGCTCTATTTGCAGAGCCGATCCAGCCAAGTGTTTCAGGTTGATATCAACCCGGCCGTGAAGATGGGTAAGGGTATTATGCTCGACCATGGCACTGGCTTGGTGATTGGTGAGACGGCTGTCGTCGGCGACAATGTCTCCATGCTTCAGAATGTTACGCTCGGTGGGACCGGTAAATCCGATCAGGATCGTCACCCAAAAATCGGCAATGGTGTTTTGATCGGCGCTGGTGCCAAGGTGCTTGGCAATATCCGCGTGGGGGATTGCTCGCGCGTGGGGGCAGGCTCTGTTGTGCTCAAGGAAGTGCCGCCGCGCGTGACCGTCGCAGGTGTTCCCGCAAAGGTGATTGGCGAGGCGGGTTGCGCCCAGCCAGCGCTGGTAATGGACCAGGTTGTGCTGGTTTACGACAAGACCTCGTAGGGCGCGTGCAAGAGCTTCACACGGCTTGTTCCCGCTAAAATGGTTGGCATAGGGGTTGCCAGCGAGCGGCTAGGGTCTAGATTGCGCGCTTAACCCAAGTACAGGACATTTGCTGTGAACCAGCCAGAAATCATCAAACTGCAGGGCTTCCTGCAGCGCACCTTTGGCAACAAGAACATCGACGTTCGTCCACGCCACAAGCTGAACGACTCTGTCGAAGTGTTCATCGGCGATGAATCCATCGGCCTCATCCACGCCGACGACGAAGACGGCGATAAGTCCTACATGTTCTCCATGTCGATCCTCGATATCGATCTGGAAGACTAAATTTTAGAGTGCGCCGATTTGCTCCAGCCATGGGGCCATTTGGCTATCAAACTCTCGCCAGTGGGTCAGTGCTGCCTCGTTAAAGGTAACGGTGGCGGCCAACCCGCTGGATAGATGTACAGTGCGTACGCATCGACTAGGCCGCGCCGGCGTTGGCGCTGTTGAGCATTTGGCCACAAATGGCCTGGACGCTAAGGCGTCGTACCAAACCACTTCCCCCGCATATCCGTCTGCTGATTTCAGCGTTTTGCCGACAAGGCCCGGAACGGTCTGTAGCAGTGCGCCCTGAAATTGATGCACGTAAACTGTGTCCAATAGTGCGCTGCTCGCCCGGGCGCGGGTGAGTGGGAGTAGAGTGACGTCAATGAGTGTGACGCTCTTGGTGCGTTCGAAATCTAGCGCAAACTTCAAATCGACCTGCTGAACGAATCCCTCGTGAGTGTCCTGACCTGTGCGGAACCATGTCTGGGGAATAGCGAGCTCGCGACCTCCAACTGTCTGGATAATTCGGGAGCTGTCCGCGCGATCTGGTGTCTGTGCCGCGTCATTTCTGCCCATTTGATCAAGGGCATAAGCCAAGCCTATAGCGGCGACCAAGATGATCAGTGCTATCGCTGCAAGATTGTAAGCGACCCCCGCATGGGATGGTCCAGACCTAGTCGATGCTGTGTGCATGAGCGGTGTTAACCAAATTATCCAGCAGGAGGTGACAGTCCATAGAGTAGATTATATGCTTAACAAATCATTAATACAGCCAGGTATGGGCGAAGAAGATGAGCAGGGAACTACTACTCGCCGCCTTTATTATGGGCGTTGGACTGAGCGTGGCGGGGGCAGGGACGTATCTTTATCAGTGGCTGACGCGGGAAGAAGCGGCGCTGCGGGTAGATGGTAATACCTTGGGCCAGTCGTTTCTTCGGTTTGTTGTTAGCGTCGTGTGTGGGCCCTACATCATGCTCCAGTATGGCTGGAAACAGGAAGACGACGGCACGCTCTCGATGCCCTCGATGTTGATTTCCTCACTCGTGGCGTTTGGTTGGTCTTTCGTGACCGGCCTGCTGATCATGAGCGTTTACGTCTTGGTGCTGTACTAAGCGCTTCGCTGTTTGAACGAAAAAGGGCCCCGCATTGCGGGGCCCTTTTTGTATGCTTTGTCAGGCGAATTAGTCGTTGGAGGCAACCACAATGGTGCGGGCGTCAATCATATCTACCCAATGTCCGGAATGGGTTTGTGACTGGCGCTTGAGGAAGGTGTACGGGGTATCGCTCCAAAGCTTGATGGAGCCTTCTTGGTTGTCCAGCACCATGTCGCCTCGATCGGTGCGTGCCATCAGTACGGCGTGACCATTGCCGTTAGGCTCACGCACAACAGCAATCATCAGCGTCGATGGGTTCCAACCAGCTTCAATGAGGTCCCGACGCTTGGCCAGCGCGAAGTCTTCGCAATCGCCGTAGCCGTTCGGATAGGTCCAGAATTCATCAACCTGATAGAGGTCGCGATCTTCAACCGGTACGACAGTTTGATTGTAGTGGGAGTTTACTGCGACCAGCTCTTCCCAGCGCTGCGCGTCAAGCGGCATGGCGGCGATTGGGCTTGGGTTGGAGCGGCATTCAGCAGGGCGCGACTTGCAGAACTCCAAATGTCCAACCGGGATGGAGCTGTTCTTTTCAGCAGTCTGGATAAAGGCAACGTGGGTAAGGTCCAACGCAGACACGGGTGCGGACATCAAAGCGATGGCGCTCAGAACTCCAGCGATAAGCGTCTTTGCTGTGGTGGCCATGTTCCCGATCTCCCAGTTGGAGATCATTCTAGGTAACGGCCATTAGCTCGATAAGAAAACTACCACGTAGTTTTTATATGAGTTTTATCCACTGTATTCACACTTCATTAACCATAATTATCAGTGGACTAGCTCATGCGCAGGTTTTGCTGGACGACATTGAGCATTTCCTGGGAGGCGACGAACTCGACCGCAACCCCGTTTTGGAGGTGACGAACAACCCGTGCGCGCATGCGTCCGAGGGCGATGGGTGTGCCCATTGCAGGACGAACGTCCAATTCGATGGCGGCGCCCGAGAGCGAGATGTCGATGATCTTGCAATTGTAACGGCGACCGTCGTCCAGGACCACGGTTGAATGGCGAATGTCGGGTACGACACGTTCGTGGCGTCGGTCTTCAGGCAGGTTGAGCAGATCCTTGCTCGCCAGCCATGTCAGCTGCGCAGCCATTTTATCGCGCTTGCGCGGGGAGGCGTCGATGCTCATGCAAAATCCGCCATCTACCTGCGCTTCCAGCGTGCCCTCTATGCGGCCCAAGTGATCGAGATAGGCAATGATCCTCTCGCCGATAACACCCGCGACTGGAGCGATGACAACAGCATCACCAGGAGACATTGCAAGAACCTGACAGGGGAACTCACGGCGGTCGGCCAGCATGTAGCGCCCTAGAATAGAGACGTTAACGCGTTGAAAACGTTGCTCAGTTCTTGGTGGGGGCGCTGCAAAACTGTCTCGAGCGGAGATGTTGCCATCATCAAGCATCGACAACCTGCTCCTAGGTCAAAGTATTCTCAATGAAAACTTAGAGCAGCTTGGTTAACTTAGTATGGATTGTTAGTTCCGAAGGTGCTTTAAAGGCGGTCTTTAGTTTCGACCGCCGTCAATCACTGCCAAGTGTGCATAGCGGCGGGCAGTTATGCCGTAAACTGTTGTGGGCAGTGCGGTTGATGCCGCTGTATGGGTGTAAGGGACGTCGTTGACGACGCTCGATACTTCCTGCGCCATGGGTTCGTCCGCTGGCATATCATCCGGCCACAAGAGGCGGAGGCCAGTGATGCGCTGTTCGATGACAGGCTGTACGCCAAGCCAGTAGGGCTCATCAAAAGCCGTCATAGCACCCAGAATGCGGGCGTGGGTGGAGCCGTTATGACGCAATGGCATCAAAATGGCCTCAAAGGTCACCTTGGTCTGCAGGGCGGTGGTCCCTTGGAAGGTGACAAGCGCGACGGCGTGATCTTCGGTGACAGCGCGAATGAGTGTTTCAATCGCGTCGTGATCGCGGTCATGCCAAAGGGCGTTGAATGAGCGGCCTTTGAGCTCGCGGCAGTAGCTGGTGCACAGGTGCGAACCGGCAAGACGGAACGAGAACTCTTCGTTGTCGTCGACCTCAAGGATAAACGTGTTGGCAAGTGCCTCACGGATGCGAGTCGGATCAATATCTCGACGGTCGGGAGCGCTGCGCGAACCCCGAATCGTGTTCCAATAGGTATAGAGCGTCTTGGTGCTCGGCATCTTCATGGTTCAGCGTTCCGCATCGTTGGCGTCCGGGTAGCTCCAACAGCCACTCTTCAGCCCGCTGAACATTGCAAAATGTAGATCAAATTGCCCGCTTAAAGATCGATTAAGGTTAATGCCGGGGCAGGCATTGTGGAAAAGTTAACAAGAACGATCGCTGTTACGCGGCGAGGGGACAGAGCATGACGGGCCACGATCAACACTCTCAAAGCGCACAAAAACAAGGGCGTGAGCCCATTTTCTTGCTGCCCACGACGGTCGCCGTGCTTGCCGGCGTGATGATTGTTGTCCACATCGCTTCGACCCTGGTTCTTAACCAGTCCGGGCTTTTGCAACTCTACTATTGGTTCGCCTATTTGCCCGCGCGTTTCATCGCTGCAGGCGAGGATTTGATCTATGCCGCACCACTGTTGTGGACCCCGATCACCCATGCCTTTTTGCACGGGGGCTGGGATCACATTGTGCTCAATACGGCTTGGCTCTTGATTTTCGGAACACCTGTGGCGCGCCGTTACGGTGGCATGGGCATGATTGCGATTTTTGTCGTCTCTGCGATCGCAGGGGCGGCGCTGTTCACCGTGGTGACGCTCTATGACGGGGTCTTTTTGATTGGGGCTTCGGGGGGCGTTGCGGGTCTGACCGGTGCGGCGATCCGATTTATGTTCCAGCCAGTCGTTGTGGCGAACGACCCTGAAACAGGGGAGAGGATCATCTTGGGGCGTCGGCTGGCCTCAATCAAAGAAGTGATGTTGCATCCGCGCGCGCGGTTTTTCACTTTGCTTTGGTTGATCCTGAACGCCGCTGTGCCGCTCCTGCCATTGTTTTTAGGCGTGAACCTGACCATTGCCTGGCAGGCCCATCTGGGCGGGTTCCTTGCAGGCTTCTTTATGGTGCAGCTGTTCGAGCGCCGGGCGTAATTTTAACGCAACGCTTTTGCGCTATTCGAGCATAGCTCTGCTGGCTCTCGCTCCTAAAATCTTCCAAGTGGAGGGATTTTAGGAGCCGAGGCGTCAAAGGGGAGGGCTATACTATTTCCCGTAGACGGCTTTAGGGTCGAAGAGACGCGGAATGCCGGTGTCGGCAAGTTTGGCTTCGCCATTTTCGACTGTTACCTGCCGATAGAAGCAGGTCTTGCGGCCGGTATGGCAGGCGGCACCACGTCCAGTTTGGTGAACGCTCATGACAATGCAGTCTTGATCGCAATCGGTGCGAAGGGAAACGACCTGCTGGAGTTCGCCAGAGGTCTCGCCTTTCTTCCAGATCGACTTACGGGAGCGCGAGTAATAATGCGCAATGCCGGTTTCGATGGTCAGGCTGAGCGTTTCTGCATTCATATAGGCGACCATGAGGACGTCTTTGGTCTCGTCATCGACCGTCACCACGGTGAGCAAGCCATGCGCGTCAAAGCGCGGCGCAAACTCTGTGCCGTCTTCAAGGGCGTGGTGATCGAGAGATGTGGGGTCGACGAAAGTAAAGCTCATGGTCTGCGCCCTGTGAGGGAAGAGCTAAACGCTCTAGCGCGGTCGGCAGACGATGTCACGTTCTATGGGGAGGGTGCTCTGAAGAGCACCTGCAGTGCTTCGCCAGTCCTTGTCACCGTCGGACTTGGCCCGGTGATCTTGTCCGTATCAGCATCGTACTGAATTGCCGGGGCGCCCCCGGAAATGAGAGCGTGAAGAAACTGGGGGCCTAATGGCCCCCACATAATCTTTAGCGCGTGACCATGGCAAAGAAGCGGTCCTGCTCAACGCGGTCTTCAGCGAAAACGCCGGTGAAGCGGTGAGTGACGGTCGAGACATCGTGGGCCTTTACGCCGCGCATGGTCATGCACATGTGCTCGGCTTCAAGCATAACAGCTGCGCCGCGTGGATTGAGGTTTTCGTTGATCGCGTCGATGATCTGAGCGGTCATCGTTTCCTGCGTCTGCAGGCGGCGCGCGAAAACTTCCACCAGACGAGCAAGCTTAGAGAGGCCAACAACGCCATCGTGCGGCAGGTATGCGATATGGGCCTTGCCGTAGAAGGGGACCATGTGGTGTTCGCAGTGTGCGTAGAACGGGATGCCCTTCACAAGGACAAGATCGTCGTATCCGCCGACCTCTTTGAAGGTCTTTGAGAGAACGGACTTTTCGTCCTGCGCATAACCAGAAAACAGCTCGCCATAGGCTTTGGTGACGCGGGCAGGAGTTTCGAGTAGGCCTTCACGCGTTGGATCGTCGCCAGCCCATGCGATCAAAGTGCGGACTGCCGCCTCTGCTTCTTCGCGCGTTGGGCGCGTGGTCGGCGAGCGTGTCTCATCATTCGCCTTGAGCGCGTTAATTTGAGCGTCCATAATTGGGCATCCCCAGCAAT
This sequence comes from Devosia sp. MC1541, assembly GCF_012847305.1. Classification (NCBI taxonomy): domain Bacteria; kingdom Pseudomonadati; phylum Pseudomonadota; class Alphaproteobacteria; order Hyphomicrobiales; family Devosiaceae; genus Devosia; species Devosia sp. MC1541. Next base: position 170,040 of record NZ_JABBDZ010000004.1, on the reverse strand, counting down.
ACGTTCGTAAATCGCCCAAGGGCGCATTACGGTGTGTGAGTTTATCAATTACCGCACTGACACCGCATTTATCCCACCTATATAAGGTGCAGACGCTATTGGAACAAGAAACTGCCTCGCTGATGGAATTGAACGATCTTTATTCAGAAAAGATCCTTGATCTGGCGGCAAACGCGCCAAATCCGGGGCGATTGGCAGCGCCCGATGGCACAGCGCGGAAGGTCGCGAAGGTCTGTGGATCTTTAATCGAAGTGGACCTATCCATACAGAATGGCGTGATCACTGGTTATGGCCATAAAGTCTCTGCCTGCGCTCTTGGGCAAACTTCAGCATCGGTTGTTGCCAGAGAGATCGTTGGCACGACGGTGGCGGAGTTCTCAGTGCTGCGCGATACGATGTTGGCTATGCTGACCGTTGAGGGGCCTGTGCCAGCTGGGAAGTGGGCCGATCTGGCATATCTTGAGCCGGTACGAGCATTCCCCCACAGGCACGCTTCCACAATGTTGGTATTTGAGGCTGTATTGGCGGCATTAGAGAATGCTGAGTCAAAACAAGCTCATGGCGCGCAAAGCTGATGCATCGATTCATCGATATTACGTGGCGCGTGATCGATCTGCCGTTCAAGTTTGCGGCGGTTTTTCTCATTACGCTCTATCGCTATACGCTCTCGGCGTTTACGGGCCGGACATGTCGGCACCTTCCAACATGCTCGGAGTTTACCCGAGATAGCATTTGGCGCTTTGGCTTTTGGCCGGGGGGCTGGATGGGGGCGGCGCGGCTGTGGCGTTGTCGGCCGGGCGGCTCGCATGGTTATGATCCAGTGCCGGAGGCGTTGCCTGAGGGGCAGTGGTATACGCCCTGGCGCTATGGGCGCTGGAAATAGGTTTTGCCCCAAGAGCGGAGGGGTAGGGCTTAAATTTGAGCCGCTTTCTGCTGAAACCGCGCACAGCTTTGCGCTAAACTACCGCTGCGGGCTGGCAGAAACGAAAAACCGTGCTATTCAGGCCGCCTTGCAGCCCAGTGGAGGCTGCTTCAAACCAAAAATTTCTGGAGACTTCAAATGTCGATCAAGGTGACATTCCCCGATGGTGCAGCTCGCGAATTTCCGCGCGGCACTACCGGCACCGAGATCGTGGAAGGGATCTCCAAGTCGCTGGCAAAGAAGACTGTCGCGATGAAGTGGAACGGCGCGCTGGCCGATCTCTCTGACGCGCTCGACGCTGACGGCAAGATCGAGTTTGTTACGCGCGATTCCGGTTCGGCGGACGTGCTCGAACTCATCCGCCACGACGCCGCTCACGTGCTGGCTGAAGCTGTGCAGGAACTTTGGCCTGACACGCAGGTGACCATTGGTCCGGTTATCGAGAACGGCTTCTACTACGATTTCTATCGTCCGGCAGGTCCGTTCACTGAAGACGATCTGCGCGTCATCGAAAAGAAGATGGCTGAGATCGTTGATCGTGGCGCGGCCTTCACCAAGGAAATCTGGACCCGCGATCAGGCCAAGGATTTCTTCCGCGCTAAGGGCGAGCATTTTAAGGTTGAACTGGTTGACGCTATTCCGGCTGATCAGTCGCTGAAGATGTATAAGCAGGGTCAGTGGATCGACCTTTGCCGTGGCCCGCACATGCGTTCGGTCAAGGATGTTGGTACGGCCTTCAAGCTGACCAAGGTTGCTGGTGCTTACTGGCGTGGTGACAGCAATCGCGAAGTGTTGAGCCGTATCTACGGCACCGCTTTTGCGACCAAGGAAGACCTCGAAGCTTACGTCACTATGATGGAAGAAGCCGAGAAGCGCGACCACCGTAAGATCGGCCGCGACCTTGACCTGTTCCACTTCCAGGAAGAAGCGCAGGGTTCGGTGTTCTGGCACCCACGTGGCTTTGTCATCTACAACCAGATGGAAGCCTATATCCGCCGCCGCCTGGACAAGTCCGGCTATGTTGAGGTGAAAACACCTCAGCTGATGCACGCCAAGTTCTGGGAGCAGTCCGGCCACTGGGGCAAGTATCGCGAAAACATGTTCGTTGTGCCTGATCAGGTCCCGAACACGGAAGACGATCAGCCGATATTTGAATCCGGTGCAGACCTGTTGGCGCTCAAGCCAATGAACTGCCCAGCGCACGTTCAGATCTTCAATCAGGGCATTAAGTCCTACCGCGATCTGCCGTTACGCATGGCCGAATTTGGCTGCTGCCACCGCAACGAAGCGCATGGCGCGCTGCATGGTCTGATGCGTGTGCGTCAGATGACGCAGGACGATGCGCACATCTTCTGCCGTGAAGACCAGATCCAGAGCGAAACCGAGCATTTCGTGCACCTGCTGTACTCCGTCTACAAGGACATGGAGTTCAGCAATGTGGTGATCAAGCTGGCAACTCGTCCGGAAAAGTTCGGTGGCACCATCGAGCGTTGGGATGCGGCTGAAAAGGCGCTGGGCGATGCTCTGCGCGCCACTGGCTATGACTTTGAAATCGCTGAAGGCGAAGGCGCCTTCTATGCGCCAAAGCTTGAATTCCACCTCAAGGATGCGATCGGTCGTTCTTGGCAGGTTGGTACGCTGCAGCTTGACTATGTTCTGCCAGAACGCCTCAACGCTACCTATGTGGCAGAGGATGGTTCGCGTCAGTATGCCGTGATGCTGCACCGCGCGATCCTTGGTTCGCTAGAGCGCTTCATCGGTATTCTGATCGAAAACTACGCTGGCAAGATGCCAATGTGGCTGGCCCCGACCCAGGTTGTGGTCGCGACCATTGTGTCGGAAGCGGACGACTACGCTGAGAAGCTGGTCCGTCAGCTGCGCGATGCCGGCATTCGTGCCGAAATCGACACTCGTAACGAAAAGATCAACTACAAGGTCCGCGAGCACTCGGTGAACAAGGTGCCGCTGATGTTTGTGGTTGGCCGTCGTGAAGCGGAAGAAGGCAATGTTTCGGTGCGCCGTCTTGGTACCGAAGGTCAGCAGGTCCGTCCGTTCATGGACGCGTTGGTTGATCTGATGGCTGAGGCTACCGCGCCGGATTTGAAGGCTGCTGCTGCGGCGAAGGCTGAATAATGCCACTTCGTCCGTCTAATCGCGAAATGAAAGCTCTCTACCATATGGGGGAGAGCAATGTGATGGGCCCCGACGACTTCAAGGATGTCGGCGAAAAGACATTCGCCGTTATGCTCAAGAAGAAGTGGATTGAAGAGGTCGAGCCGGGCAAGTTCCGGACCACCGAAAAGGGTCGCATCATCCACGACGAGGAAGTGTATTTCTCTGGTCGTTGGAAGCGGTAGGCTTTCGCCGGGGTTTCCCCTCCCGACCTCCCCCTGGTAGGGGGAGGCGTAGAACGGTTTGATGGCGTGGTCTTGCCAATCGGCAGGAAGTGTTCCTCCCCCGCAAGTGGGGGAGGCTAAGAGGGGGTAATCATGGCTGAGCCTATTCAGATTACCCGCACCCTTCGGATTGATCCTTCGGAAATTGATGAGACGTTTGTTCGCGGCTCGGGGCCGGGCGGGCAAAACGTCAATAAGGTGGCCAGCGCGGTGCAGCTGCGCTTTGATCTTCTCAATTCCCCATCCTTGCCTGACCCAGTCAAGCGTCGGGTCGTCGATCTGGCAGGGAGTCGCCTGACCAAAGATGGCGTCATCGTCATCACCTCCAATTCCCACCGCGATCAACCGCTGAACCGAGCAGAAGCAGTGGCACGGCTGGTTGCGCTTATCCGCGAGGGCGCTTATCCGCCGAAACCGCGTATCGCCACCCGTCCAACCCTTGCGTCCAAGAAGCGACGCGTGGAAGGTAAAGCTGTGCGGTCAGGCATTAAGCAGATGCGCGGACGGCCAAATGTTGACGATTGAGGGACTAGTCAATGAAGATCACGGTCATCGGTTCGGGCTATGTGGGATTGGTGTCCGGCGTGTGCTTCGCAGACTTCGGCCATTCGGTAACTTGCGTCGATAAAGACGCGGCCAAGATTGCCGCGTTACAAAGCGGCATCATCCCGATTTACGAACCCGGTCTCGATCAGATTGTCCTTGCCAATGTGGAAGCAGGACGCTTGCAATTCACCACTGCGCTGGCCAATGCTGTAGCCGAAGCTGACGTGATTTTTATCGCGGTTGGCACTCCGGCGCGCCGCGGTGACGGACATGCCGACCTGACCTATGTCTACGATGTTGCCCGGGAAATTGCCCCGTTGATCACACGCTTCACGGTGGTTGTCACCAAGTCCACCGTGCCCGTGGGTACGGGTGACGAAGTCGAGCGGTTGATCCGCTCGGTCAATCCCGAGGCCGATGTTGCCGTCGTTTCCAATCCCGAATTCTTGCGTGAGGGTGCGGCGATTGCCGATTTTAAACACCCTGACCGTGTCGTCGTCGGCTTGGAAGATGAACGCGCGCGTTCTGTGATGGCAGAGGTTTATCGGCCGCTCAATCTCAACTCGTCGCCGCTCCTGTTCACGTCTCGTCGTTCGGCTGAGTTGATCAAGTATGGCGCCAATGCCTTTTTGGCGATGAAGATCACCTTTATCAACGAAATGGCTTCGCTGTGCGAAGCGGCTGGCGGGGATGTGCAAGAAGTTGCACGGGGCATGGGGCTGGATCGTCGGATTGGCGAGAAGTTTCTCAATGCCGGACCGGGCTTTGGCGGATCGTGCTTCCCCAAGGATACGCAGGCACTTGTGCAAATGGGCCGAGAGCATGCGAGTCCGATGCGGTTGGTCGAGGCGACTGTCGACGTCAATGTGGCGCGCAAGGGCGCTATGGCGCAACGAGTTATTGCGGCCTGTGGTGGTTCGGTGGCCGGGCGCACCATTGGTGTGTTGGGTCTGACCTTTAAGCCTGAAACAGACGACATGCGCGATGCGCCGTCCCTCGACATTATAGCAGGACTGGAAGCGGCTGGTGCTCATGTGCGGGCCTATGATCCCAAGGGGATGGCTGCGGCAAGACCGCTCCTGCCAAATGTCACACTGGTCGATACGGCATATGAGGTTGCAGACGGCGCGTCCGCGGTTGTTTTGGTCACAGAGTGGAACGAATTTCGTGCGCTAGACCTTGCACAGTTGAAGTCTCGTATGTCGGACGGTCTGTTGGTTGATCTGCGAAATGTTTACCGCGAAGCCGATGTGGCCAAGCATGGCTTGGGCTATCTCGGCCTTGGTAAACCCAGCCGTCTGCCATAAGTCTCGGTATTTGCATTCGTAATCGATTTGAGCAGGAACTCTCTATGACCTCGCCAGCCAATAGCTTGAAGTTCGGAACCAGTGGGCTACGGGGGCTGGTAACGGATCTGCAGGGCAATGCTGCAAGGCGGTATACGGCCGCCTTCCTGCGTTACCTCAAAGAGGCGGGGACTGCGACGAGTGGGAAAGTCTATCTGGCGCGCGACTTCCGCGCGTCCAGCCCAGACATTTTGGCGGACTGCGCCGCTGCTGTCACCGCTGCGGGGATGACGCCGGTCGATTGTGGAGCGGTTCCAACGCCAGCCTTGGCGCTGCATGCGATGAGCGATGCTTCGCCAGCGATCATGGTGACTGGTAGTCATATTCCGGCGGATCGAAACGGGCTCAAATTCTACGTTCCGACCGGCGAGATTTCGAAGGCAGACGAAGCGGGTATTCTCGCTGCGCTGCAGGACGATGATATCGATGGCGCTGGCTATGGTGCTGCAAATGAGTTTGGCGCGGCGACAGAGCGCTATATTGCTCGGTTTGAGCCCATTCTGCCGATTGGCGCCCTCAACGGTCTGCGTGTGGGTGTCTATGAACACTCGACAGTCGCGCGCGATATTCTCCACCGGGTCTTGCGCCATCATGGGGCGGAAACGCTGAGCCTTGGACGCAGGACCGACTTTGTCCCGGTGGATACGGAAGCCTTTGGCGACGCCATTTTTGCGCCCCTTAAGGCGTGGCTTGATGAACATGAGCTCGATGCCATTGTGTCGGCAGACGGAGACGGGGATCGTCCTCTTCTTATGGACAACACCGGCGCGTTCGTACGCGGTGACGTCTTGGGCCTGCTGACGGCCAAGTTTTGCGCGGCCAAGACTGTTGTGACCCCTGTGACCTCGAACTCTGCCATTGAGCGGACAGGCTTGTTTGAAAGCGTTGTTCGGACGCGCGTGGGCTCGCCTTATGTGGTGGCCGAACTTGAGGGCGCCGAAGGGCCTGCTATCGGCTTTGAGGCCAACGGCGGGACATTTGTGGGGCAGGGTGTGCTTGTGAACGGTAAGCGCCTAGCGCCTCTTGAAACACGTGATGCTGTTCTGCCTATTCTTGCAGTGCTTGGGTTGGCCGCAGCTGCGAAACAATCCGTGGCAGAAATCGTCGCTGATCTGCCGTTGCAGCATGCTGTTGCGGATCGCTTGCAAGACGTGCCCAGCGAGAAGAGCGGCGCGTTTCTGAAGCGCCTAGGCGAAGATCGTGCCTATGCGGAGCAGGTGTTCGCGCCGCATGGTATCTCCGGGTTTTCTGATATTGACGGTCTACAGTTCCGCACCAGTTCGGGCGATATGGTGCATTTCCGGGCCTCGGGGAATGCTCCGGAACTGCGTGTTTATGTTGAGGGCTCGACGAGAGAGCGGGCAGACGAACTGCTTGCGTGGGGTCTGCAAATCGCGGCGCAAGCTGTAGCTTAACCAAAAAAATAGGGGCCGGTTGACCGGCCCCTTTTGTCTTATTGCGCGTTGGCGGTGACGTTGATCTTGGCCAGAATGGCCATTGGATCGTCTTCCGCCGCTTCAAATTCCTCGAGCGAAATGCCGTTTTCTGATTTGGCTGCGATGCCAATGTTCAGAGTCTTGGCTGTGCCAGCAACGAATTTGCTGACAGCATCGCCGAGATCCGCTGCGTCTGCGAGGTCGGCGAGATAGGCGATAATCGTACCCTTCACCAAATCCGCGTAAACCGGGCGCATGGCGTTGGCGTCGGCGCCCATTTCGCCGCTGACGGCTGCGAGAACCACTTCGCTAATGCCGTTGTCGACCGTGGAGAGATTGAGGGTTCCGAGGGCGAGAGCACGGCTTGCGGCGAGTGCCTTGATGTAGTCGACGTCAAAGAGCGTTGGCGAGGCGTTGACGAGCAGGCCATCAAGTTTCACGGAACCCATATCTTTGAGGTCGAAGGAAATCTCTTCAAGGGTGATCGCCTCGTCCGCTTCGGTCCATTCTCCGGCAACACGGAAGCTGCCGTTGATTTCGGTGAGACCGGCCAAGAGCATCATCGATAGAAGTTCATCGCTCTCGTTCTCAGGAATGTTGACGATGATATTGTTGGCAGAGACGTCGGCCTTCGACGGAATTCCGTTGATGTAATTGGCCAGCGTGAGGTCGAAATCTGCGACGGTGAGCTTAAAGGGTTCGTCGTCCACGAAGTCGAGTTCCAAGCCCGTAAACGACAGACCTGCAAAGTTCGGCGACAGTAGGCGCTGGTTGGTGTCCATCCATTCTTCGGTGATCGGCTGCGGAGCCGCTTCGATCGCTGCGATGATGTCGGTGAAGTCAGACGGCTTGGAGGAGATTTCAGTGATCGAGAGGTGGTTCTCGTCTTCGAAGGTGCCGCGAATGTTTTTTGCCGTTACGGCCGGGGAGAAGCCTGGCTCGATCGCGGCGATCGAGATCGTCTCGATATCGACGCGGTCGTTGAACTTGTTTTCGTCGTCACCGGACACTTCGCGGCAGTAGAAATCTTCGACTTCGGACGGGCCGGATTTTACAGAGGTAACCAGATGCGCGTAGCTGGTGAGCAGGGGGGCCAAAAGCGCTAGATCGTCGCTTCCATCCCAAATGTCGCTATCGGCAAGCTTGATGAAATTGGCGACGGCTTCTCCTACAGGGCGCATCTGCACGTCTGCCCCCGATATGGAGCCTATGGCGCATTCGGTATCGTCGGCATTCAGGCTTGCCCCGGCGATACTGAAGTTGCCATAAAGCGGATAAAATGTGTCTTCCGCGGCTACGCTTGGCGTGGTGGTACGGGCGATATTGGCGAGGCTAATGTTATCGAAAGTAAGGCTGTCGACCTGGATCGCGCCGTGCTTGTTCGAGGTGGCAATCGCGCCAATGGTCATCGTCTCCGCGGTACCAGCGCGTACATTGGTCAGGACGACATCGCTGTAGGTGATCGTGGTCGACTTCGCCTTTTTGGTCTTAGGCGCGATTGTGACAAGGATCTCGGGGATCGTCAGAGAATCTGCGTTCCACTCACGGAGCTCGTTTTCGTGACCGATGAGTGCATCACTAATGGCCGCACGAAGGCTGTCATCGTCTAGGGAGGAGTTGACCGCCACAAGAGACGTCAGGGCAATTGTCGTGTCGGCGGACGTATCGGTGGGTGCCGTTGTCTCGGTGGACTGGTCTTGCGCGAATGTGGGTTGCACTGAAACGCAAAGCGCAAGTGTTGCTAAGGAAACGGCCACATATTTGGGCGCCGTTTTCAGCTTGGGCATGCCATATCTCCTCACAGTGGATCAGCTCGATCCTATCTCTGATTGGACTATATGACACTAAAGACAAAAATGCGGCCTGAGAGGCCGCATTCTTTCGCATAGTTAAATCGAGGTAAGGACTTCGATCTCGTTCGAGTTTCCGGGGATGATCTGGAAATCTCGATTGAACACCCGATCGCCTAATTTGGCAAGGACGCTGTAATCTCCCTCAGCGAGAACGGTGCTCGGAAAGGCTCCGCGATCTGTAAAGAGCGTGGCGCCGGTGGCGTCTTTAACGGTCCACTCGACGTCGGCAATAGCCTCGCCACCTGTTTCAGAAACGAGCTTGAAGCCGACCTCGCTTGCGTGATGGTAGAGCGTAGCGTCTGTCATCTGACCGGGCTCAACGCGCAGGTCTGCACGCACTTCGGCGTTGATCGTGCCGAAATGGGAGACAATCTGATAGGTCCCCGCATTGAGGGTGACGATCTCGTTCGTGCGGATACCGTCAGCGATCAGCGCGCGATTAGCGCCGTCTCCAGTGGTGTAAATTTCAAATGTCAAAAGCTGCGGCGATATGGGGATGTCACCGGTAACGGCAGAATGCAGACGCAGTCCGCCAACATTCAGAATGACGTCCTTCTGCATACCACCGGGCAGGATTGTTATGGATTCGCTGTATTGAGCACGTCCATAGGCGACATGAAGCATGTATTCGCCGGGACGGAGTTCGATGCGAGCATTGGCGGTTTCCGCCTTGGCAACCAATGCCATCTCGCCGCTTTCATCGGGGTTGCCCTCAAAAACGCGCCAGATAAGGCCTTCGGTGATCGGGGTGCCGCCTTCGATTATCCGAGCGCTAAGCGTCACTGGCTGAGGGATGTCGGCCGCAGCTTCAATTGCGGCCTGTGCCTCAACGGCAGCGCGTTCCTGCTCGGGGCTTATTTCCTCCGGCTGCGCGTTCCGATCCGGGCGTGGACGCGGTAGGGGCGGGATTTCGGCGCTAGCTTGGGCATAGCTGGCGACGGGAGCCATAGCTGTTGGAACGGCAGTCAGCAGGACGGCCAATATCGCTAGGAGTGGAGCAAAACGCATAAGGTCTCCCAAGGAACGCAGGGCAGGCGACTCTCAGGTCGTCTCTAACCAATCATTGCGGAAAAGCTGTGTCATACCCTACGCCATTTTGGAACAGGGCGCAGCGCTTTGCCCAAGATTGCCGCAGGAAAGACTTGGCGCGCAGGCAGTGGGGGACTATTGCACGAGCATTGGGAAAGGAACCATCATGGCCGTCAACACTGCGCTGCGCGATTATCTCCTCACTCGTCGTTCGGTCGGCCTTGGGTTTCTGAATGAACCTGGCCCGAGCCAGGCCGAACTGGATACTATTCTGACCATCGCAACGCGCGTCCCTGATCACGGTAAGATCACGCCTTGGAGGCTGATGGTTTACGCAGGGGAAGCTCGTGCGCTTGTCGGCGAGCGTTTGGCTGAGATCGCTCGGAAGCGCTTTCCCACCTATGACGACGCTTCATTGGACGTCGAGCGGAAGCGTTTCCTGCCTGCGCCGCTCACCATTGGTGTGATCTCGCGTCCGCAAGAGCACCCCAAGGTGCCAGAACTCGAACAGGTGCTCTCTGCGGGCAATGTTGCGTTCAATCTCATTCACGCAGCGCATGCCCATGGCTATGCAGCGTCGTGGATCACCCGCTGGTTTGCCTTCGATCAGGAAGCCGCGAGCATGCTTGGCGCGAAAGAGGGTGAGCAATTTGTCGGTTTCGTTCACATCGGCACGCCGAGTGTTACGCCTGAAGAGCGCCCGCGCCCGGATTTGACATCGGTCGTTTCGTATTATGAGGGCTAAAAACCCGCACAGTTTTGCGGCGTGTCCTTAAGTTAACAAAATATTGCTGTGTGTCTTGTGGTAGGCTTGGGAAAGCTGATTCACAGGACACGCGCGATCGAATGGGCATCAAACCCGTTTCAATTCCCCAGAATTTGGTCAACGCGCTTACTGCTGCGGGGGAAAAAAGCGGTGTGGATTTCAGCTACTTGCTGCAGACCGCAGTACGTGAGAGCAGTCTCAATCCCAGTGCCAAGGCCAGAACATCGTCAGCTGTTGGTCTATTCCAGTTTCTGGAAGGGACTTGGCTGCAGGTGATGAAAACCGACGGCCCTCGGCTTGGCTATCAGAGGTACGCCGACGAAATCACACGCACGTCTGATGGCGATTACGTCGTTCGAGATCCCCGGAAGAAAGCTGAGATTCTTGCTTTGCGCGAGAACCCACAGATTGCAGCTGATTTGGCCGCAGCCTTCACGCGTTCAAATGGAGATTTTCTGAAGACCGCGTTTGGGCGAATGCCTAGCGCTGGCGAACTCTATATCGCGCATTTTCTGGGTGCCCAGGGCGCGGAGCGCATGTTCCAGGCGGGATTGCAAAATCCCGAGCAAGTTGCGGTCAACCTGTTCCCGAAGCAGGCGAATGCAAACCAAACGATATTTTATGACGGCTCAGGTAAACCACGTACTATTCGTGAAGTTTATCAGGTGCTTGTAGCAAAGCATAATGCCGAGGCCAACGCTGGTTTTGCAGCACAGCAGATCAGTTCGTCCACGCCAACGAAACCGATTGAGCCTGCGGTTCCTTCGCGGTTTTCTCCGGCGAATATGTCTTTTACTGGTCTATTTCGAACAGAGCCAGAAGCAGCGGCTGATGAGGGAAACGGCAATGCCGCATTCTTCACGCAGCTCTATAGCCAGTAAGTTTTAGCGATCAGACAAAGCGCATAAGTATTTTATAGTATCCGCGCTGCCGTCGTTTATGGTGAACGCTTCCTTAAACTTCTGACAGTACTTTCATTTCCTAGTGCTGGAGGAAGTGTATGGTCGGATACCAAGCCTTTGCTGAGCTGTGTCAATCGGCAGACAGTGATGCGCGTGGTCATGCCGCTCATCTGGCTGCTTTGGCCTATCTCGACCATCGTGGGCATGCCGAAGAACACGCCGCGCTCTATGCAGCCCTGATTGGCTTTCTCGATGATCCCTCGGTTAAAGTTCGTGCGGCATTGGCCTTTGGGCTACTGCACGCTGACACTGCCCCGCGTCCTGTCATCTTGTCGTTGTTGGGCGATAGCCCGGTAATCTCGCGGGCAGTGCTGCAATATTCGCCCGTTCTAATCGATGCGGATCTTGCGCCGTTGATCCGGCGAGGCGAAATTTCTGACCTGCTCGCGATTGCGCAGCGTCGGTCTATTAGCGCGCGGCTAGCGGGAATGATGTTAGAGGCCGAACAGCGCGAAGTCTCTTTGTTGCTGTTGCGGCGGTTAGAGGTCGCTGCGCCTGCTGAGGTGCTTCTGGCTTTGGCGATGCGCCATTCGGGTGACCCACAGGTCCGCGGTGCATTGTTGGCGAGACATGACTTGCCGGCACAAGGGCGACTAATTCTCATTCGCGCTGTGGCTGAGGGGCTGAAGTCTTGTCGGGTCGTGAAGGGCTCGTTGCCGAGTGGGCGTCTCAATAAAATACTTCGCGACAGTCTTGATACGGCTATTTCAGTGATCGGCGAGGCGAGTGACGGTGACACGCGTTATGTGGATGACCTTGCCGTTAGCGAAAACCTCAACACGCGCACTCTGCTGCACGCGCTGGTCAATGGCCGCGTGCTCTTCTTCTGCGATTGCATAGGGCATTTGGCAGGCGTGAAGACTGAGAAGGTGTTCTCCGTGCTCAACTCGGGTGGACGTGCAACGGTTGCGGCACTCTTTGCGCGGGCTGGGCTGGCACCATCTGTCGTCGGGCTGATGGTGCGGTTCATTCAACACGCCCGTATGACAGATCTTTCTGACGATGTGTCGGCGCGCCACTATGTGGTTACCGCGCTGACTGAAGAGCTGTTGGCGGAGTATTCGAACGACATCCCATTCGAGCTTGAGGAAGCATTCGGGTATTTGAGTGAGCAAAATATCACCTTAGCGCGACAGGCTGCGCGAGGTGTGGTTTCAGCTTTTGCAGAACACCGCATGGGTGCGTTCGCGCTCCCCGCGCCAGCCGAGGAGCGCATTGCGCTGCCGGCGGCCTAGAAGCGGAACTGTTCCGTTAGGACCCGCTCTTCCAGACTGGTGCCGGGATCAAACATCAACGCTACGGCGTGTGTTCGATCTTCGCGTACGCTCACAGATGCAACATTATGAAATTCCACATTGTCTGCCACGGCGCTTACAGGTCGCTTGTCGCTTTCACGCGTGAGGAACGTGACTTCTGCGCGGTTCGATAGAATGGCACCGCGCCAGCGGCGTGGGCGGAACGGCGAGATTGGGGTAAGGGCCAGCAGCGGAGCCTCGATAGGCAGGATCGGACCATGCGCAGAGAGGTTATATGCGGTGGACCCGGCCGGCGTTGCGAGGAGGGCGCCATCGCAAATCAATTCTTCCAGACGCACTTCGCCATCGACCAAAATCTGCAGTTTCGCGGCTTGGTAGGTTGAGCGGAACAGGGACACTTCATTGATGGCTAGTGCCGAGCGCGTCTCGCCGGATTGATCCGTAACCGTCATCGACAGTGGATAGATATGCGTCCGCTGCGCGTCATTGAGACGTTCGAGAAGGTTCTCTTCGTTGTATGGGTTCATCATGAACCCAACCGAGCCGAAGTTCATGCCGTAGACGGGGATGTTCTGGCCCATCACCTGATGCAATGTCTGCAACATCAAGCCATCGCCGCCGAGAGCAACAACGACGTCAGCGTCAGCCAGTTCATGGGCGCCATAAGCGAGGCGTAGCCTTGCAGCGGCTTCATCAGCAGCTGAGGTGTTGTTCGATACGAAACATATCCGCGACAAAGATAGGTCGGACAAGTGCGGCTCCATTGAAGTCGCTCTTGCCTAGCATGCTAGGGTGCGGCGGACCATCCTGCACAAGGCGTAGACCTCCCCCAATTCAGTACTTGCTGAAAGAGCAGGCCGCGAGTGTTCTGTTCGATCAGATTTCAGCACCGTAGCGCCGAAAGTGAAGCTTAGGCTTTTGCCTGCGTTCTTTTTGTTGAGCGAGAACAGGGATGACGAGCAGCGATAGGTTGCCTGCACTGCGGAGTGCCCGCAGTGTCTTCTTGACCGTGTGCTGGGGCGTGGTTGCCCAATGCGAAACGAGCAGCGCGACTTGAACTAAGGGTGTCACATAGAGGGTATCAGCGAGCTCACCCATGGCGGCGGTGTCGATAATTACGATGTCAAAGTGGCTGCGCGCCTTTGTAATCAAATGTTCAAAGCCTCTTCCACCAAGCAAGTCAGTCGGTGAAATGTCTTCCCTTTCGGCCCCGACGACGACACTGAGCGGGCTCAACGGATCCGTTGTGACGAGGGTGTCGAAATTTGTGTCAGTGATTGGCCTAACAAGGTGGTCGACAAGAGCCAGCGATGGCCCGATTTTGAGGTTGCGATGGACGCCGGGATCACGGAGATCGCCATCGATGAGCAGCGTACTGGCGCCGGAACGAGCAAAACACCGCGCTAGCGCAACGGCCAACGTGGTCTTTCCCTCCCCAATGGTTGTCGAGCACACCATAATGACCAAGCCACCATCGGTTACAGACTTTGATGGTGAGAGTGCGAAGCCTATTGAGGCCCGCAATCTGCGTACGGCTTCGGAGTAGGCAGAATTGGGGTCTTCGACGATCAATTCTGCAACAGAATCTGCGTCTGTTCGGGGGCGGGCACGCGGCAGCACGCTGGCCTCGTCCAGTTTAAGCGCGCTGGCCATTTGCTCATCGGTCATAAAGCCACCGATCAGGTGCTCATAAAGCAGTGCCAGTGCGATACCCGCCATCAAGCCTGCTAGCGCTGATAGAGTGAGTGTAAGGCCGTAGTTTGGGCTGGAAGGGTAGAGCGGCACAATCGCTGCCGATATGATTTGGCTGTTCGCAACCTGAAGATCGGTTTGTGCGGTTAGATCACGAAGCCGGTCGATAAGTGACTAGTATTGGGCGGTGGCGACATCGGCGTTGCGTAAGAGTTCGTGTTGGCTCTCAACGATGCCTGGCCCGACCATGGGTCGATGAAATGCTGCTTGGTCTGTTTGTTGGGCGGGTAGGGGGTGGCTCATATCGAAGCTGCGATCTCGCTCAGCAGCTGCATCGGCGATATCGATTTTTGCATCTTCTAAATGGCGAGCAAGGATCGCCCGATGATTTTCGAGGTTGGAAATCTTGTGGCGAAGCTGAGCTGCGATATAGGTTTCGGCAAGGCTATTGGCGACAGTTGCAGCACGCTCGGGACTAGCGGAATGCGCAGTAATGGCAATGATGAAGGTCTCGCCACGTCGTTTCACAGTGGTTGATCTGCGCATTTTTGTGAGCGCGCTATGCAATGCTTCAGCGGTGCTTGGTTTAGTGTGGCTCACTAGGCCCAGAGTTGCGAGCGCTCTTTGCGCGAGTCCTGCTGGGGCTGGAGTATCCGCTAACATTGCCCCTATTGGTGTCCGCCGGATTGTTTCGAGGAGAACGGCGTCGGACCGGATGAATTCGACTTCACTATCGATCCTCGCACTGGCTTCACCACCGGCGTCTGAGCTCGAGGTTGGATCTAATAGATTTTTGTCGCTCGGATCGAATAAGACAAGTGCTGTCGCGGTGTAGAGCGGTTTTGTCAGGAAAAGATGTGTTGCTGCAATTGCAATAAAAATAAACGCCACTCCCAAAGCCAGGAGTGATTGTCGTTGTATTGATAGAAGTATTTGCCGAATATCTATTTCGGCTCTTTCCATTTCGATATTCTTTGTTTGGTTGTCGTGTTTAGCTTTATCAATAAGGATACGTCTTGAATATTGGTTTTTTCAGTAGTGGTGGCCGGAATTGAAAATAATTTAATGCGCAGCAATTATTTGCGCCCACATGCCACCTTTTTCTGAGTGGCGCGTTGACCTTACAGGGTACAAGATCGGCATCGAGAATTCTTGGACCTCTGCCGATATGGCTTTGCTAGAGCGATGCCCCGTATGGTCAATCTGCTGATATTTTTAAAAGCTTAGGATTAATCGTATTTCGTGTTTAAACATAAGAGTGTTCAGAGATTTCTGTGAAAAATTGGATGTCATAAATTCCAGCCCACATGGGATGAATGCGATGCGTCGTAGAACTATAATTTTGAATATTCTGGTGGCTGTCGCCCTGAGCTTTCAGCCCGTATATGCCGCCGATCTGCCAACTCTCACTCTGACTGCTGGTTCCAATACGGTCGTATATGATCGCGATGCGCTGGAGGCCATGCCTCAGACGGAGATTAGCACCACAAGCCCCTGGACTGAGGGCGTCGTTCAATACAAGGGCGTTGCGCTGAGCCATCTTCTTGAAGTGAGTGGTGCGGATGGCGCCATGGCTATCGTTACGGCCCTTAACGATTATAGCGTGGACATTCCCACAAGTGATTTTGCCGAGTTCGGTCCGATCCTAGCCATCAAAAGGGATGGGGAATATATGCCGGTGTCTGACAAGGGGCCATTCTTCATCGTCTATCCCTTTGATGAAAATCCGGCATTGCGCCAGCAGCCCTATCACGGGCGCGCCGTGTGGCAGGTTAAGGCCATTGCCATCCCCTAGCCTGACGCTCATGAAAGGGCACAGGACGTAAAATGCACCCATTGCGGATTATATTGGCGGTTCTGGTCGTCGGTTTTGTGACTGCCGCCAGTTACATTACGCTCCTTCTGTATGATCGGTATGCGGCGCTGGACCAAGCCGGTCTCTGGAACGTCACGTGGATGTTTACGCAAGCTCCAAGCGAATTCTCTCGCCTAGAGCATAGGGTGAGCGGGTACGCCGCTGGGCTTCCCGGAGTGGATGAGAATGAAGTCCGCCTAAGGTTTGACATTGTCGTCAGTCGCTTGAGTACTCTGAACGGAAGAGAAGCTTCCGTATTTCTCGGACAGTCACCCCTGAGCGTGGCGACATTACAAGAGCTCGGTGCGGCATTGGTTCGGGTTGAGCCAATGTTGGATGAGCTCGACGAGCCGGGAAAACCTGCTGAAATCCTAAGTATACTTGAGCCCATATTTCCAAAATTGGCGCGGCTATCCGTCGATGCAAACACGTGGAACTCGGCAAATCTCAATCGTGATCGGCGCGCCTTATTCGATTTGCAATGGGCATTCACAGGCGTGGCGTTTGGCTTGATTGGAGGCGGCTGCTTGCTCGTTGGCATGTTGCTGTTCCACAATCGGCTCTTGGGTCGCGCGCAGGATGTGTTGCGTCAGAAAGAGCAGTCGCTTGTCATCCAAAACGCTCGTTTTGATGCGGCGCTACAAGCGATGTCAGTGGGGCTGTGTCTGCTCGATCATGAAGACACTTTGATTGTCTATAACGCTCGCTTTTTAGAACTGTTTTCGCTCGATGCTTCGCGCAACTGGGAAGGTATCCATATTAGCGAAGCTCTGGACGGCCATTTATCGGGCGGCGACATTTTTGCGGATACGGCGGCAGACGGCGAAAGCAGCGACGATATAACTATTCTGAGTAGCCGCGTGCAGCACATGCCGAATGGCATTGTGCTTAGGGTCTCGCGGGAAAAGACGATTGAAGGCGGTTGGGTCTGTACCTTTGAGGATATTACAGAGCGCCAACGCGCGCAGGATCGCGTCGTCCAGATGGCACGGCACGATGCGCTGACGGGCATGGCCAATCGCCTCTACTTCTGGGAGCGCACTGCGCAAGCTCTGCGGCAAAACAAGGACGCGGGCCGAGGCCTGGCTGTGCTGTACTTGGATCTCGATCGCTTCAAAGAGGTCAACGATACGCTTGGGCACCAAGTTGGCGACGAGCTGCTACGCGATGTGGCTGCTCGAATTATGTCCACGGTCGATCCTCGCGACATCGTTGCGCGCCTAGGTGGGGACGAATTTGCCATTCTGCATGTCAGTAAGGGCGATGCCGAGGAGAGTTGCCGGCGCTTGGCAGCACGCCTGCTGACCGTCATTGGTGAACCATACCTCATTTTTGGGCATGAAGTGTCTGTGAGCACCAGCATCGGCATTGCACTCGCATTCGAAACCGATCTGCATCCTGATACTCTTATGAAGAACGCGGATTTGGCGCTGTATAATGTTAAGGCAGAAGGGAGGGCGGCCTATCGCTTCTTCTCGATGCGGATGCTTGAGGATCTGCAACATAGGCGCAACCTCGACATCGACATGCGTCAGGGGATCGAGCTTGGACAATTCGAGGTCCACTATCAGCCACTAGTTCTGCTCAAGACAGGCAAGATCGTTGCTGGTGAAGCATTGCTGCGCTGGCGTCACCCGGAGAGGGGCCTCGTGCCTCCGGGCGAGTTCATTCACATTGCCGAAGAGACCGGTTTCATCAATAAGCTTGGCGAGTGGGTCTTGCAGCGCGCGTGTCGCGATGCGCTTCAATGGCCTGGCGACATTAGCGTGTCCGTGAATCTCTCGCCTATGCAGTTCCGGGACAGCAATCTCGTCAAGAGCGTTGCTGCTGCCCTTGTCCAGAGCGGGCTCAATCCATCACGTCTTGAGCTTGAAATCACTGAATCTGTATTGCTGCAGAAGAATGACGCAAATCTCGAGGCGCTGCTCCAACTCAAGAGTTTGGGCCTGACGATTGCCCTAGACGACTTTGGGACGGGATATTCGTCGCTGAGTTATCTACAGCGCTTCCCATTTGATAAGATCAAGATCGACCAAAGTTTTGTGCGAGATGTCGATCGCTGGCCGGACAGTCTTCCAATTTTGCAGTCCATCGCGAGCTTGGGGAAGAATCTAGGGATGAAGACGACAGCTGAAGGCGTGGAAACCGCAGCTCAGCTCGAGATTATTACCAATGCCGGGTTCATTGAAGCGCAGGGCTATTATTTCAGCCGACCTGTGCCGCTTCCTCAATTTATGGAGCTGGTCGAAGGGCGCATGGGCGGCGTGACGCAGTTAAACGCGCTACCTCGGCCTGCATAGCGCAATTGGCCATTTGTCGCCTATTTGGTGTAGAGCGTTGAATGTGCAGAGAAAAGCGCGAGTTTCCGTCGGTCTTTGCAAAGAAGAAGCACTTGGCGCCATAGCGCCTGCTCGGATATCTGCGCGGCAGACTTCGTTGCCCGTTGACCCACCGTGTAAATAGATCAACAACACCCTGGCAGTGATATTAGGCTGCCGCATGCCGCCCATATTCAAGCAATTGCAGCAAGTTTACACGCGAGATGCTCCGGCAATAGAGGGGGGCGGCGAGTTTTATACGCTCAGGCTATAGCCCTATTGGAATAGCCTACAGCCGCTCACTATCCTTAGATAATGTTGTGCCTTCGAAAATGGCGTGAACGTTAATCGCATTTTATTTTGTAGAAATTCCGAAAATTTAACTAAACCCTTCCAGGGAAATCATTTATTGCTCAAGTATATAGCGGGGCGGATTTCCCATGAAAATAAATTTGATTGCTGCAGCATTGCTGTTTGGTTTGACCGGTCAGGTGAGTGCGGATCCATTGAGCATCGACGCGCCGAGCGCTAGCTGGGCCGGCGCTTATATTGGCGCCTTTGGCGGCTGGACAAATAGTAAGACGACTGGGACCGACGTGACGGGCGAGGAGTGGGGCCCACCTGGTGCCATCCTTGGCATGACCGATGCTGGTCTAATCGGCGGCGTGGCGGCAGGCTACAATTTCCAGAACGGTAACTGGGTATTTGGTCCCGAGCTAGAGTTGGGTTGGATTTCCAATGACAAGCTCTATGTCGATCCAACCGACGACGATGACGGTGTCTATACTCAGTACGGCTTCTATGGCGCTCTAACTGGCCGCGTAGGTTATGTAGCCAACAATACTTTGTTCTATGGCAAGGGCGGTGTTGTTTTTGCTAATATGAGAAACGCTGGCGGTGAATTTGACGGTATCGGCAACGAAGACGGCAGAGGCAAGTGGGGGTTCGACGGTAACGAAGCTGGCTTCGGCGAAGAGACGCGTACTGGTCTGACCGTTGGGGCGGGTATGGAGCACGCTCTAAGCGATAATTGGACGTTCAAGACCGAATATATGTTTGCTGATTTCGGCACTAAAACCTACGGCCACGTAGACGGTGATATGTCGCAGCCGTTTGACTTTAATAACCATATTCATACGGTAAAAGTCGGACTGAATTACCGGTTCTGATTTAAGTTTTTATCAAAATCTTTGAGAACCGGCACTCGTGCCGGTTTTTTCTTTTTCGGTCGCAGTTTAGACGAATGAGGCTTCGTACTGGCTTGTAACGAAGTGCCTCGCCGACCTCATTTGCATTAGTTTGTGAACAGCGATGGGCAGCCGTTTTCGTTCCAGCCTTTCCCTTGTTTCGCCGCTCAAGAGTGAAGATTTTGGGGAGTGGTCGAGGAGCTGTCTCGCATGTCGTCAGATCTTTGGCCCAACTGTTTCAGTTGTGTCTGGATGTGGACTAGCACACCCACTGAGTGGGTTTCTGGTGAGGCAACGTAGTGGGGAGTTTGAATGGTGCCGGCAACAGGGTTCGAACCCGTGACCCCCTGATTACAAATCAGGTGCTCTACCAACTGAGCTATACCGGCACACAGGCAGCGAATTAGCACCTCGCTTTGGTGAGGGCAATAGCATGCGCGCACTGTCCACGTTTTTGCTGGGTAGAACTTTTTTTTCGTTCGCTGGGCCTATCGCGCATCAAGAGTAATCTAACTGTGGTGCGTTCCGCACTGGATTGTTGTGGCTTGAGTAAGTGTTGCACAAATTTGCTCCAACCTATTGTAATGAAAGGGTTTGGGCGAGTTGATGGCTTGTCTATGGAGGTGTTTCGGCACTAGTTTCCGGCCAAGTTTACTGCCTTGGAGTTGGCAGTAATTAGTTTGGAGTGGATGCGACGTGACGACGACACGACTAACCCATCTGCAGGCCCTGGAAGCCGAAAGTATTGAGATCCTGCGGGAGGTTGCGGCGAGCTTCGAGCGTCCCGTGATGATGTACTCCATCGGTAAGGATTCTAGTGTGCTGCTACATTTGGCGCGCAAGGCTTTCTATCCAAGCAAGATTCCTTTCCCGCTCCTACACGTCGATACGACTTTCAAGTTCCGCGAAATGATCGCGTTTCGAGATCAGACGGCTGAGGACTATGGCTTTGATCTGATCCGCCACACCAATCAGGATGGTGTCCGGGATGGGATCAATCCCTTCGATCACGGTTCGTCGCGCTATACTGACATTATGAAAACCGCGGCGCTGCGTCAGGCGCTCACTGCTGGGCAGTATGATGCGGCGATTGGCGGGGCACGGCGAGATGAAGAAAAATCGCGTGCCAAGGAGCGTGTGTTCTCGCATCGCAATGCTTCCCATGCTTGGGATCCGAAGAACCAGCGACCAGAGCTGTGGCGGACGTTTAATACGCGGCTCAATCCCGGTGAGAGCATGCGCGTATTTCCGATCTCCAATTGGACCGAGTTGGACGTGTGGACCTATATCTACGCTGAGAACATTCCAATTGTGCCGCTCTATTTCGCTAAGCCGCGCCCGGTGGTGGAACGCTCTGGCACGCTGATCATGGTCGATGATGAGCGCCTGCCATTGTTGCCCGGTGAGACGCCGAAAGAAGAGGTGGTGCGGTTCCGAACGCTTGGTTGCTATCCGCTCACCGGCGCCATTCGATCTTCGGCCTCAGACCTTCCCAGTATCATCATGGAAATGCAGGCGAGCCGGACCTCGGAACGTGAGGGGCGGTTGATCGACAGCGACTCTGTGGGGTCGATGGAGAAGAAAAAGCAGGAAGGGTATTTCTGATGTCTGCTGTTATGGCTCTTGCGGAGAATGATCTCGATATCTGGCTCGGTCAGCAGAAGGAGAAATCGCTGCTGCGCTTCCTCACCTGTGGGAGCGTGGATGACGGTAAATCGACGCTGATTGGGCGGTTGCTCTATGACAGCCAGCAGATCTTGGACGATCAGTTGGCGAGCTTAAAGAAAGAGTCGCGCAATCGCAGCGTTGGTGATGAGGGAATTGATTTTTCGCTCTTGGTTGATGGGCTGAGTGCTGAGCGGGAGCAAGGCATTACTATTGACGTAGCCTATCGGTTTTTCTCGACCGACAAGCGCAAGTTCATTGTCGCCGATACGCCGGGGCACGAGCAATATACCCGCAACATGGCGACGGGGGCTTCGAACGCGGATCTGGCGCTGGTGCTGATCGATGCGCGCAAGGGCGTGCTGACTCAGACGCGCCGCCACAGTTTTATTCTCTCGCTCATCGGCGTGAAGCACGTGGTGCTGGTGGTCAATAAGATCGACTTGGTGGATTACGACCAAGGGGTGTTTGATCGGATCGTGTCTGAATACGGGGCCTTTGCTGAGACTCTGGGCTTTAAGACGCTGGCCGCCATTCCTGTGTCGGCACTGCGAGGGGATAATATCGTGACCCCGAGTGGGCAGACGCCCTGGTATACGGGCCTGCCGCTGGTGCCGTATCTGGAGACGATTAATGTTTCGTCGGACCGGAGTGCAGACCAGTTTCGATTTCCCGTGCAATGGGTGAACCGGCCCAATCTCGATTTTCGCGGGTTCTCAGGCACGATAGCGACGGGCAGTATCGCGGTGGGGGACGAGGTTTTGGTTGCCTCATCGCGTAAGCCCGCAGTGATCAACCGGATTGTCACTATGGATGGCGACCTCTCCCAGGCAGGCGCCGGACAGGCGGTGACGCTGGTGCTGGATCGTGAAGTAGAGGTGTCGCGTGGCGAGGTCTTGTCTCGGCCCGGGGAAACACCGGAGTTTTCCAATCAGTTTCAGGCGCGGCTGGTCTGGATGCATGAAGAGCCCGCTTTTGCTGGGCGTTCCTATTTGCTGAAAATCGGTGGGCAGCTGGTCCCTGCGACGATTACCGACATCAAATACCGCACCAACGTCAATACGCTGGAGCACGCCGCAGCGACAAAGGTTGATCTCAACGAAGTCGCGACGGTGACGCTGGCGACGGATAAGGCGATTGCGTTTGATCCGTATGGGACGAACGCGGTGACGGGCGGGTTTATTCTGATTGATCGTTTGAGCAATGCGACGCTGGCCGCGGGGACGATCGACTTTGGCCTTCGCCGAGCCCAAAACCTGACGTATCAAAGTTTTGACGTTAACCGGGAGGTGCGGGCGCGTCTAAAGGGCCAGGAGCCGCGGATCATCTGGTTCACCGGGCTATCCGGCTCTGGAAAGTCGTCCATTGCCAATTTGCTGGAGAAACGCCTGACGGCCGAAGGCCGACACGCCTATATCTTGGACGGTGACAATGTTCGCCACGGGCTCAACAAGGACCTTGGGTTCACTGAGGCGGCGCGAGTAGAAAACATCCGACGTGTGTCGGAAGTGGCTAAGCTTATGGCGGACGCCGGGCTGATTGTACTCGTGTCGTTTATCTCACCCTTTGAGAATGAACGGCGGTTGGCGCGTGAGATAGCGGGCGATATCGAGTTTACCGAAGTCTATGTCGATACGCCGATTGAGGTCTGTGAGGCACGGGACCCGAAGGGTCTCTACAAGAAGGCGCGGGCTGGGGAGATCAAGAATTTTACCGGCATAGACTCGCCATTTGAAGTGCCGAGGCAGCCAGAATTGGTATTGCACGGAGCGGAAGGGGAGACAGTCGAGCTGGCGGATCAGCTTCACATCTTCCTCAAGCTCTAAAATAAGGGGCACCTCCTGGGCGCCCCTTATTTTTAGCTACGACCGAATTCGTCTTCGATGCGGATGATGTCATCCTCGCCTAAATAAGAGCCCGTTTGAACTTCGATCAACTCCAATAGAATCTTGCCGGGGTTCGCCAGGCGATGGACGCAACCGAGGGGCAAGTAGATCGACTGGTTTTCCGAAATTTCCGTGACTGTGCCGTCGATGGTGACGAGCGCAGTTCCGCGCACCACAATCCAATGTTCAGCGCGGTGGTGATGCTTCTGCAAGCTCAGCTTTTTACCCGGCTTAACGAACAGGCGCTTCACTTGGAAACGGTCGCCGCTAAGGATCGACGAATATCCACCCCAAGGCCGGTATGCCGTTCGGTGGATTTCAGTGAGCGGAGCAGTGGCCTCGTCCTTGCGGAGGCGTTTAACGATGTCGCCGACCTTTTGCGCCTCGGATAGTTTTCCGACATAGACGGCGTCGTTTGTCGCGATTACAGCGACATTGTCGAGGCCGTTGACCGCAACGTGGGCGTGGTCGGAAATAACGAGGGACTGCGATACGTTTTCGAGCGTCGCTTTTCCTTGCACAAGGTTTCCAGACGCGTCACGAGAACTGTTCTTCCAGACGGCGTCCCAGCTGCCGAGATCTGACCATGCGAAATCTACGGCTATGACCGCCGCTTTTTTGGTTTTCTCGAAGATAGCGTAGTCTATGGAAATGTTCGGCGCTTGGGCGAAGCTAGCCTCATCGAGACGAACAAAATCGAGATCGCTCTTGGCAGAAGCCACGGCGTCTGTGGCCGCTCTATAGGTCTCAGGAGCTAGCGCTTCACACTCCTCAAGGATTGCTTGAGCGGCCAGCATGAACATTCCGGAGTTCCAAAGATATCCGCCTGTTGCCAGCATTTCCGTTGCACGATCTAGGTTTGGCTTTTCAACAAAGCGGTCAACCGGCTGCGCTTCCGCACCGACACTCGCTGCTGATTGGATATAGCCATAGCCCGTTTCAGGATGTGTGGGGGCAATGCCAAAGGTGACGAGCTTGCCCGCACGCGCAGCATTGGCCGCGCGCGTCACGGCGCTATAGTAGTCGGCCGATGCGTCGATGTCGTGATCTGATGCCAGAATGTGAAGGATTGCATCCTCACCGAACTTCTGTCGTGCATAAACGGCGGCGCTCGCGATAGCGACAGCTGTGTTTCGGGCCACTGGTTCAAGCAAAATTGCGGCAAGCGACTGATGACATTCCGCGGCCTGCTCGGCCACGATGAAGCGATACTCGCTATTGGTGATGACGATCGGCGCTGCATAAACGTCGGGCCGTGCAACGCGCTCAAGCGTGAGTTGATAGAGGCTTTTCTCTCCGGTGAGCGGCAGAAACTGCTTTGGGCGTGCCGCGCGGGACATCGGCCATAGACGTGTGCCCTGACCGCCAGCGAGAATGACAGGAATAACGGGATGGTTCACCAGTTTCGCCTCAGTACTTTCTGCGCGATGGCAGTGATTTGTTCGTTTTATTCGCAAGCCTCAACTATTTGCCCAATATTCTATCGGAAGTCGAGAGTGGGGCGAAGTCGAGGTGATCGATGTCGCGGAGCGTTTTCATTTGCAGACCGCGGAAGATGGGTTCTTTTTCGTCCATGTGGACGATCAGCTCAGGAATGCCATTTATGCGGCAGACGAGGGCGCTTTGTAGGGCGTTTTCTATCTCATGTTGCATCAAGGGCAAGGCGCGTGCGCCCGGGCCGACGATGACGATGTGGCTAGGGTCGTGCATGGAAAGCATGCGAGCGAGCCCGTAGCCAATGGCGCGACCGGCGACGGCAAATGCGTGTATGGCTTCACGATCACCGTGTTGCGCCCGAGAAATCAGCGCCTCGTATTGAGCCGTAGGCACAGAGTGGGCCGGGGGCGTAGTGTCGGGGACCGAGAAAGCCGAGCGCAGTACGCCATAGTCGGCGGCATAGGCCTCAATGCACCCACGGGCACCACAGCGGCAAAGGGCACCGCCAGGGCTGTGGTTCATATGGCCGAACTCGGTGGCGCCGTTACTGCTTTGTCCTGTGGCATGGGGATCTAGGCTGAGCCCAATGGCAACGGTGGAGCCGATGAATACCGTTGCGATGCTTGCGTCCTGTAGACGCTCATCAACCCAACGTGTGCCTTCGGCCAACAGGCTACCGCGCTTGTGTAGCGACACTGGCAGGCCGGTTAAGCCAGTGAGTTCAGTGGTGATATCATTGCCAGTGAAGTGCTTTATCGGTGACCATTTAAGTCCAGTCCCATCGCGGACCAGAATACCTTGGACCGATATGGCTATCCGGCGTAGCGCGGCATAGGCGCTTGGATTGCGTTTTTCGAGTGCGGCCAACCGTTCTGCGATAAACTGTACTGGCGGGGCGTCCTTGAAACTGGCGGGGCCAAGTTCGGTCTCGATCCGATCAACGAGTACGCCACTATAGTCAACGAGCGACAGGCGGCAGCGATTGACGTCAATCTCAAAGAGCGCGCCATAGGCTGCATCGCGCTTAAAACCGACTAGTGTCGAAGGGCGACCACGCGAGCGGCTGTCATTGCTGCTCGGGCTGACCAATTCGGTAACAATCTTCTGCGCTAGCAGATCCTGCATGATGGCGGTGACGCTGGCGTGGCTGAGGCCAGTAGTGGTCGCTAGGACCGTGCGGGATTGAGGGCCGCGATCGCGCAGTGCGCCAAGCAGCAGGCTGCGGTTCTGTCGACGCAGGCTATCGCTATCGCTGACGGTCCGCGCCACGCACAGTTCTCCCTGTTTATTCTTTCTGACATACCCCGATTCGTTGTTTGACCGGGGAAAGGTGTCGCCCTCCGATTCCAGATTGACACGTCACGTTGTCGCATGCGACAGGTTTTTTCGAGCAGTAAAAATATTGCTCATGGCGCAGGGAGCGGCGCCTGGTTGGGGTTATGCCGCCAGCCTGCAGACGGGCAGAAAACTGCCCATTGGGAGGACAGATATGAACAAGTTTGCAGCAGTTCTGCTTGCATCGACTGTGCTTGCCGGATCGGCCATTGCGCAGGATGAGATTACCGTTGGCGTGTCTTGGAATAACTTCCAGGAAGAACGCTGGAAAACCGACGAAGCCGCTATCAAGGGTATCTTGGATGCCGCTGGTGCGAAGTATATTTCTGCTGACGCGCAGTCGTCGGCTTCCAAGCAGCTCACCGATATCGAAAGCCTGATCAGCCAGGGCGCTGACGCTATCATCGTTCTGGCGCAGGACAGCGAAGCTGTTGGGCCGGCGGTGGCAGCAGCAGTAGCTGAAGGCATTCCAGTCGTTGGTTATGACCGTCTGATCGAAAATCCAGACGCTTTTTACCTCACCTTCGATAACAAGGAAGTGGGCCGCCTACAGGCTTCAGGTGTTGCTGCCGTCGTCGCGGAAGGCAATTTTGTCTTCATCAAGGGCAACTCGGCTGACCCCAACGCGGACTTCCTGTTCGAAGGCCAGATGGAAGTGCTGAAGGCTGGTATCGATGCTGGCAAGATCAAGAATGTCGGCGAGGCCTATACCGACAACTGGAACCCGGAAGTCGCTCAGGCGAACATGGAGCAGTTCCTGACCGCCAATAACAATGAAGTCGACGCCGTTGTCGCTTCGAATGACGGCACTGCCGGTGGCGCGATTGCAGCTCTTGCCGCCCAGGGGCTCGCTGGTTCTGTACCAGTGTCCGGGCAGGACGGCGATCATGCTGCGCTCAATCGCATTGCGCTCGGCACTCAGACCGTTTCGGTTTGGAAAGACGCACGTGAGCTTGGCAAGAAAGCCGCTGAAGTGGCGCTCGAGTTGGCTGGTGGGAAGGCGCTGAACGAAGTGACTGGCGTTGTGCCGTTCTCCGGCGGTCCAAAGGGCGTCGAAATGAACGCGTTCTTCATCGCGCCTGTCGCCATCACCAAGGACAACCTCAACGTTGTGATCGACGCTGGCTGGGTCTCTAAGGACGTTGTTTGTCAGGGTGTAGCTGCCGGTTCGGTCTCTGCCTGCTGATCTACTTACATCTCGGAGTTGGAGGCGCGGTGCATTCGCCTCCAATCACCGCTCTGTTGCGCCCCGGTCCGCCGGGGCGCATCTTAATGGGGGAAGTTGATGGCCGTTTTACCAGCCACATCGAATATTTCACATCCGAGTAGCAATGTGCAGAACCCGCTTCAGAGGTTCTTGCTGGCTACGGAGATCGATACGCGTCTGCTGGGCATGGTCGGCGCTTTGGCGATCATTTGGATCGGCTTTCATATTTTCTCAGGTGGTCTGTTTCTGACCCCGCGCAATCTTTGGAATCTCTCAGTCCAAACTGCGTCTGTGGCAGTGATGGTCACTGGCATGGTGCTGGTGATCGTGACGCGCAATATTGATCTGTCCGTCGGCTCCATACTTGGTGTGGTCGGCATGATTATGGGCGTGACGCAGACCCAGTTCCTGCCGATCAACCTCGGTCTTGGCTTGGGCCATCCGATGATTTGGTCGCTTTCGCTGGTTATCGGCCTCGCCTGTGGTGTTGGCATTGGGGCCATTCAGGGCGCAATTATCGCTTATCTGCGTGTGCCGGCCTTTATTGTCACCTTGGGTGGCTACCTCGTCTGGCGGGGCGCTGCATGGTGGGTCACGGCGGGGCGCACTGTGGCTCCGATGGATTCCACTTTCCAGCTCATCGGCGGCGGCCCTTCTGGGTCTGTCGGGGCGTTTTGGAGCTGGGTGATCGGTCTTGCGGCCTGTGCGGCTATTGTCGGTGGGCTTTATCTTGGTCGCCGTCAGCGCCATCGGTTCCAGTTCCCACAGCGGCCAATTTGGGCTGAAGTTGCCTTGGCAGTCATCGGTTGCGGCCTAACTATTGGTGCAGTTTTGGTGGCCAATGGCTATCCGTGGCCGACACGCATCGCCGCCAATTATGCGCAGGCGAATGGGATTACTGTACCAGAAGGCGGGTTGTTCATATCCCATGGCATCGCCATTCCAGTGCTGATCGCTTTGGGTGTGGGCGTGGTGATGACATTCCTTGCCACTCGCACGCGCTTTGGTCGCTACGTCTATGCCATGGGTGGCAATCCGGAAGCGGCGGAACTCGCCGGGATCAATACCCGTTGGGTGACGGTGAAGATTTTCATGCTGATGGGTGGCCTCTGCGCCATTGCAGCGGCGATTTCCTCGGCCCGACTGAACGCCGCAACCAATGCACTTGGTACGCTCGATGAACTCTATGTCATTGCGGCTGCCGTGATTGGCGGAACGTCCCTCGCAGGTGGGGTGGGCACGATTGCCGGTGCTTTGCTGGGTGCATTGGTAATGCAGTCGTTACAGTCCGGCATGGTGCTTATGGGCATGGATAGCCCGCTGCAATCCATCGTTGTTGGTATCGTTTTGGTGTTCGCAGTGTGGCTCGACACGCTGTACCGCCGGAACAAGCTTTAGGAGTTGCGGTCATGTTGGATGCAAAAACTCCACTGGTCGAAATGACCGATATCTCTATCTCGTTCGGCGGCATCCGCGCTGTTGATCAGGCCTCGGTGACGCTCCATGAAGGCGAAGTTGTCGGGCTGCTTGGTCACAACGGAGCGGGGAAGTCGACACTGATCAAGATCTTGTCCGGCGCCTATAAGCGCGACAGCGGCGAGATTAAGATCAAAGGCCAAAGCGCCAGCATCAACAATCCTCGCGATGCAAAAGCTTATGGCATCGAGACCATCTACCAGCAGCTAGCGGTGGCAGATAACGTCGATGCTGCGGCCAATCTTTTCCTCGGTCGTGAGATTACCACTGCGCTCGGTACGCTTGACGATGCGGCGATGGAATCCAAAGCGCGTGAAGTGATGGGGCGGCTCAATCCGAATTTCCGTCGCTTTAAAGAGCCAGTGAAGGCGCTGTCCGGTGGTCAGCGTCAATCGGTGGCCATTGCTCGCGCTATTCTGTTTAACGCCCGCATTCTGATCATGGATGAGCCGACCGCTGCACTCGGGCCGCAAGAAACGGCACAGGTGGGGGAGCTGATCAAACAGCTCAAATCGGACGGCATCGGGATTTTCCTTATCAGTCACGATATCCACGATGTCTTCGATTTGGCGGATCGTCTGGTGGTCATGAAGAATGGTCAGGTGGTCGGAGAAGCACGGACTGAAGATGTGACAAAGGACGAAGTCCTGGGCATGATCATCATGGGCAAGGTACCCCCCGGAGCGACGCCGGGGCCGGGAGCCTTAAAGAGCTAAGCGCGTTATACAAGGGCGTCGACACAGGTCGGCGCCCTCTCATTTTGTGGGACTGTATTTGCCAATGCCACAGCGCGCGGCCAAACCCTTTATTGAGCGGATCATGCCGCGCCATATGGCGTTCAGTGTGAGCCTTTTGGTCGGAATAGGTGTTCTTGTTGTTACGCTTTTTCTGATGCCGTCATTTGCCTTTAGCTTGGCGGCGATCGCCATGTTCTCAGTGTTTCTGCTGCTGACCTTGTTGCGCATTCCGCATCTCACCGGGCACTATTTGCGGACGCACGCGAGCGCTGAGGATACCCCTGTTGCTGGTATCTTCTTGGTTACGCTTATCGTCGTTGTCGCGTCAGTCGTGTCGATTTTTCTGGCGCTGCACGGTGGCGACGAGCCGGACATTTGGGGTGTCGCGGCGAGCGTGAGTTCTGTCGTTTTGGGGTGGTTCACCATCCACACTATGGCGGCGCTGCATTATGCCTATGAATATTATCGGCCGAATGATGATGGAGAAGGTGAGCGGCATATGCAGGTGCCCGGCGATGATGAGCCGGACATTTCAACCTTTCTCTATTTCTCTTATGTGCTGGCTACGGCCTTCGCGGTCTCGGACATAAAGGTGACGTCCAACGGGATGCGGCGGATGGTGATGCGTCATTCTGTTTTTTCATATTTCTTCAACACCACGCTGTTTGCCGCCACCGTCAATATCGTCATCGCCCTCGGAAAAATCTAAGCAGCACCTGCCTTGTGCTGACTGTGCGTAACGTTTTGGTTGCGGACGTTTGTGGTATTTGCCTGTTGGTCTGGGAGCGCTTTTGTTCTGCTTGAACTTGTTGCTGGGGGCGGTCGCTGCTAGCTATGCGGTTCTTATATGTGCCGAACGATCTTTGGAGGCCCTTCACATGAAGACGCGTGCAGCCGTTGCCTTTGCCGCTGGCAAACCCTTGGAAATTGTCGAGGTTGATCTCGAAGGCCCCAAGGCTGGCGAAGTTCTCATCGAAATTAAGGCGACTGGCCTTTGCCATACTGACGATTTCACGCTGAGCGGCGCTGACCCAGAAGGCATTTTCCCGTCGATCCTTGGCCATGAAGGCGCAGGCGTTGTTGTTGACGTTGGTCCGGGTGTGACTTCGCTCAAGAAGGGCGACCACGTCATCCCGCTGTACACGCCAGAATGCCGTGAGTGTTACGCTTGCCGTTCGGGTAAGACCAATCTCTGCACTTCGATCCGTTCGACCCAGGGTCAGGGCTTGATGCCAGATGGTACCTCGCGCTTCTCCTTCGAAGGCAAGCCGATCTATCACTACATGGGGTGTTCGACGTTCTCGAACTACACCGTCATGCCAGAAATCGCGGTGGCGAAGATCGACTCCTCGGCGGCCTTCGATAAGGTTTGCTACGTCGGTTGCGGTGTGACCACTGGCATTGGTGCGGTGATCAATACCGCTAAGGTTGAGATCGGCGCGACGGCTGTTGTGTTCGGTCTCGGCGGTATCGGCCTCAATGTGATCCAGGGTCTACGCCTTGCTGGTGCGGATATGATCATTGGCGTCGATATCAACAATTCCAAGAAGGAATGGGGTGAGCGCTTCGGCATGACCCACTTCGTCAATCCGCTTGAGATTGGCGAAGATGTTGTTCCCTACATCACCAATTTGACCAAGCGCCGTGGCGATCTCATTGGTGGCGCTGACTACACTTTTGACTGCACGGGTAACACCAAGGTAATGCGTCAGGCGCTCGAGTGCAGCCATCGAGGTTGGGGTAAGTCGGTCGTTATCGGTGTGGCTGGCGCAGGTCAGGAAATTTCCACCCGTCCATTCCAGCTGGTCACAGGCCGCACTTGGATGGGCACTGCCTTCGGTGGTGCAAAGGGCCGTACGGATGTGCCGAAGATTGTTGATTGGTACCTCGACGGCAAGATCGAAATCGATCCGATGATTACCCACACGCTGCGTCTCGAAGACATCAACAAGGGCTTTGAGCTGATGCATAAGGGCGAAAGCATTCGCTCTGTGGTCGTTTACTAAGGCGGCTTGATGCAATTGGAAGGCCGGGAGCTAAACCTCCCGGCCTTCCTGTTTTAAAGATGAGTGAATCCAGTGCGTTGCGCTGCAAATTCGTAATGAATGTGTTTCGGGTGATGTAGTTTGGCTAATCCAAAAATCTTCGTTGATGCTGATGCGTGTCCAGTCAAGGAAGAGGCGAAGCGTGTCGCTGAGCGCCTTGAATTGGTCGTGGTCTATGTTTCGAACGGCGGAGTGCGTCCGTCGCGTGATCCGATGGTGCAGGTGGTTATCGTCCCCGCTGGCGCTGATGCGGCAGATGATTGGATTGTCGAAAATGCCACCTCGAATGACATCGTTTTGACCGCCGATATTCCTCTGGCCAGTCGCGCAATCGACAAGGGTTGTCATGTGCTGGGCTTCACCGGCAAAGAGTTCACTCCAGCGTCTATTGGCATGGCATTGGCGATGCGCGATTTGCGGGCCCATTTGCGCGAAACCGGGGAGATGCAGAGCTTTAACGCAAGCTTCCG
Organism: Devosia sp. MC1541; assembly: GCF_012847305.1. Taxonomy (NCBI): domain Bacteria; kingdom Pseudomonadati; phylum Pseudomonadota; class Alphaproteobacteria; order Hyphomicrobiales; family Devosiaceae; genus Devosia; species Devosia sp. MC1541. Next base: position 138,218 of record NZ_JABBDZ010000004.1, on the reverse strand, counting down.
GGCGGCCGATCGCTCTGCTTTTTTGAGCGCTCTCGATACTTTAGCGCGTAAAGCGAAGTCGCGGTCGATACAGTAATTCTGCGCGCTGAGTAGAACAATATTAACCATAATCGCCAAGTGTAGGGCTTAGTTGAAAGCTTTGCGTCGGGTGTTGTGGTGCGGTTGTTGGGTGCGCTTTGTGTTACCGGAATTGTGGCAAGTGCTCTTGCTGGCTGCGCCAAGCCGCCCAAGCAGACGGACCTGATCTCACAGCCAATCCCTACTGTGGAAACCACGGCCAGTGTGAGTGCATATCTTCCAGCTGATATTCGTTTGGAGCAGGCGATGCCGCCGCGTATTTTTGCCGCCAGCAATATCGCGGGGCGTGTGCTGACCGTTGCGGCGACCACCGACATCATACTTAACCCCGGCGAAGTGATCATCACTTTTGATGATGGTCCACGCCCCGGCAAGACACCGGCCATTCTTGACACGCTAGACCAGTTCGGCGTGAAAGCGACGTTCTTGATGCTTGGCGCTTCAGCGCAGGCGCATCCGGAGATTGCGCGGATGGTGGCAACGCGCGGCCATAGTGTCGGTAGCCACACCTTTGAGCATGTCGATTTGACGACGTTGAGCCGCCAGGCTGCCTACGCGGAAATTACGCGGGGTGAGCAGGCGGTGTCTGATGCGCTGCGTGGCGCGGGCAATGGTCTAGCCCCATTCTTCCGCTTCCCTTATCTGGCGCAAGACGGTTTCCTGCGCACAGCTCTCATGGGTGGCGATATGGTCGTTCTGGACGTCGATATCGACTCCAAGGACTACTACAAGGATACGCCAGCGGTCGTGGCTCAGCGGACGCTCGATCGCCTCGATGCGCGGGGGAGTGGTGTGATCCTGTTCCATGATATTCACCAGCGCACGGTGGATATGCTGCCCGAGTTCCTGTCGGAACTGGCGGCACGTGGGTATTCCGTGGTCCATCTTGAGCCGAGCAAGCCTGGCGTATTTGGGCGTCCGGTGGTCACCGCCGACCGCGAAACGAACGCCAATCAGTTTTAGCCGCTATCGCCTCAGGCGCAAATAAATTGCCCGGCAAGAGATGATCTTGCCGGGCTTTTTGCTGTCTTAGAAGAGGAGCTTAGTCAGGTAGGAATTACGGAACTTTCCGTCTGGATCGAAGCGATTGGCGAGCTGCTTAAACTCGGCAAGCTTCGGGTAGCGCGATTGCACCACGGTCGGGGCCATGTTGAACACTTTCGCCCAGTGCGGGCGTGGCTCGAACGGCGCGAGAGTTGCTTCTATGATGTCGACGGCGGTTGAGACGGCTGCGGCGTCCGGCTTCCATGTGAAGTGGAAACCGACAGTGTCGCGGCCGTAGGCGCCGCTCATCCAGAGCGTGTCTGCCGCCATGGTGCGGATTTCGGACACGTAAAGTGTGTGGTTGAATTGCTGTTGGATGGCGTAAAGCGCGGCAAAGGCGGCGACCGCGTTTTTCCGGTCGACGTAAAACTCCGACTGCAGCTCATTGCCTGCAGATGGGGTGGCGGAGGCGGGGAAGTGGAAGATCCGCTCGCCCCATGATCCGGCGATGCCGCCTTGTTGGGTGCAGGTTGTTCCGTCAAATTCGGCAATAGGATGAAGAGCGTGCGCGGCCAACGAAGCGCCGAAAGCGTGCTGCGCAGGTGTGTAGGTGGCGCTCAGTGCCTTCTGCCAGAGCTGGTCGACATTGGTGCTGTTCCAGCGCGTGAACATGCTTACGCTATAGGCGGAGCTGGTGATCGCATCGAACTCGGCCAGTGCGGTGCTTACGGGTAGGCCGGTGAACACGGTCTGAGCAATGTCGTAGGCGGGAACTGTGTCGAGGGTGATATCGACGACCACGCCGAGTGCGCCAAGATTGACAACTGCGCCATCAAAATCCGCATCACCTCGCTGGAGCTTTACGATCTCGCCGTCTGCGCGAACAAAGGTCAGGGCGCTGACGGCTGCGGATAGGTTTTGATTGGCGTCGCCAGAGCCGTGCGTAGAAGTGGCTGTAGCGCCCGCAATGGTGATGTGGGGCAGGGATGCCCCCGTGGCGAGGCCAAGGCCGCTTTCTGCCAGCGCTGGCAGGATTTGCGCGTAGGTGATGCCGCCGCCGGTCGTGATGGTTTTGGTGGTTGGGTCAACTCGGATGGCGCGGGGCATATCTGCCAGCGTGATCAGTGTGCCATCTGTGTCGGCAATCGTATTGAACGAGTGACCAGAGCCGACGACGCGCAGTTTGTCTGCGCGTCGCACGATGTCTTGGATCTCTTCCACGCGTGTTGGCCGTTCAATCTTGGCCGCGTTGAAAGTGATGTTTCCTGCCCAGTTCTTCATGGCTCTCCCCCTGCCATTTAGAATTTACTCTTCGTCGTCTTGCACGTCTGTGAGGTAGACAGAAATTTCGATGTCAATTCCGTGGCTTGCGATCGCTGCCGCTGCATGCGCAGGCAGGCGGGCCGACATGGCTTCGCCTTCTGGCGGATAGTCGAAAGCGATATCAAGCACGGCCTTGCCGATACGACGATCATCCAGCATGGCGGCAATAGCCGCTCCGGAGGTCTCTGCCAGATCGAGAATCGCGCGAACCGGATTGGTTACATCCAAGTCGATCTGCGCGTAGTGGCTAGTGTCAGCGTCTTCAGGCTCAAAGCGTGTGGACGACTGCTTCAGCGCAGCGTCGAGATCTTTTTGCGAAACCGCTACGCCAGACAGGCGTAGGGCTGCTGCGAATGGCTCAAAAGTGCTCATTAAGCGCGACCGGCAGTAGCAGCGAACAGAGCAATAGCTGCGGCGTTGGACACGTTCAGCGACTTGATTGGGCCCGGCATGTCGAGGCGGACCATTTCATCGCAGAGTTCGCGTGTGCGCTGGCGCAGGCCTTTGCCTTCGGCGCCCATGACAACCGCAAGCGGGGTGTCGTCGGTGCGCGGCTTCAGCTGTGTTTCTGCATCAGAATCAAAGCCAAGCACGGTTAGGCCGCGTTCTTTGAGGGCTTCGAGCGTGTCGGCCAGATTGCGGACTTCGATCATCGGCACCAGGTCGAGTGCGCCTGAGGCAGCTTTCGCCATGACGCCAGTTTCGCGTGGCGAGTGGCGAGCCGTGGTGATGACGGCGTCTGCACCAAAAGCACAGGCTGTACGCAGAATCGCGCCGACATTGTGTGGGTCGGTCAGCTGATCGAGCACAACGACGAGGCGTAGGTTCTTGATATCATTGAGGCCGAAGCGGCTGACGGGGTCAACTTCAAGCGCCACGCCCTGGTGGACGGCTTCGCCACCGAGAAGGCGGTCGAGGTCCTTTGGGGTGGTTTCAGTGACCTTCACATTACCGATCTCACCCGTCTCTTTGAGTCGGTTGAGGGCGTTAGGCGTTGCAAGCAAAGCCTTTTTAATGCGGCCGGGATTCTCCAATGCAGCGCGCACAGTGTGCAGGCCATAAAGGTATACCGGGCCGGTATCTGGATCGTATTTTGGCTTAGGCGGAAATTTATTGCGGCTCATGGCTGAGCGGTATCGCTTCGCAGGCCAAGGAGCAAGCGCAGACTGGTGGGCGGGATGGTTTCCGCTAACACATTTGCGAAGATGGATGAGAAACAGTGCGCTTTCGCGCGTCCCGATGGTGGAGGGGACTGGATTCGAACCAGTGTAGCCTGAGGCGTCAGATTTACAGTCTGATGGATTTAACCACTCTCCCACCCCTCCACATAACGGGTAGGCATCGTGCGAGGATCTCGCTCCGAACTTTTTCCTAATCAGCTAAGTCTTTGGAACTTAGGCCCTAACAAGAGAACTTGCGTTCTCTGAGAGGGGGTGGTGGAGGGAACTGGATTCGAACCAGTGTAGCCTGAGGCGTCAGATTTACAGTCTGATGGATTTAACCACTCTCCCATCCCTCCACATTTCTGAGATGGAAGCGAACCGCTTTCGCGCTTCGTTGTGTGGCTTATCGTCAAAAGTGGTTTTGGTGTCAACAGGCTAGGAATAGAGGCTGTGGAAGAAATTCTAATTGCAGGAAATTCTGGGCATTGTGTTTGAGAGCTCTTGCGCTGATTGGGCCCTTCGCGCTAATCGAATGCCACATGCCTTCGGGCGGGTATAGCTCAATGGTAGAGCAGCAGCCTTCCAAGCTGAATACACGGGTTCGATTCCCGTTACCCGCTCCAATCCTCCCCAAAAATTGGCGTTTTATTGGCTTTTGGCTGGCACTTGTTGGCCGCTGGATGGGCGCAGCCTGGGCTTTTTGGGGCGAGCCGGAGCTAGGTGCTCTATGCCCAGGCTCGGTGCGTCGTTCCAATAGATGGAGAATTTGCCGCCTTAGCTGGTGTTGCAACCGTCGTGGATGACTCTGCAAATATCATTGTCAGCGACGATCAGTGCGGCGCTGCGCAGTCCTGAAAATGAGTGGCCATTTGAAAGGCGCGACTAACGAGAAAACCGTAATGGCCAAGGCCATGCAAATGAGTGGGTTCGGAAATCCAAAAAATGGAGAGCCGCACACGGACAGATGCGGTTATCTGGTGCGTACACGCCTTTCTAGAGGTCTTTGTGCCCAATAGGATTGATCAGCTTTTTAGGCTGATCAATGATTTGGCGCGGATGGCGCAAGACTTATGCGGTTACGGCCGGAGTTTTTGGCAGTGTAGAGCGCGCGGTCGGCACTGTTGATAAGATATTCGTAATCCGGATGCCCCCCGTGGGTCGCGACGCCAATCGAGACACTGGTGAGCAGGGGGCCATGACCCGGCACATTGACCGCATGGGACTGAATGTCGTTGCGAATGCGCTCGGCGATCAGTGCGGCTTCCTCGGCGCCAGTTTCCACCAGCACGATCAAGAATTCTTCGCCACCGTAGCGGAACACAAAATCGCTCGAGCGAACGGAGCTCAATAGGGTCTCGGCGGTGTGGCTGAGGACCAAGTCGCCGATAGAGTGGCTGTATTGGTCGTTGATCGTCTTAAAATGATCGATATCGACCATGAGCACTGAGAGCGGCGTTTGGTCTTGCTGCGCCATCGACAGTTCTCGGCTCAGGACCGAGGGCAAGAAGCGTCGGTTGAGCGTGCGCGTTAGCGGATCGCGGCCGTTTTCAACCGAAGAGGCGGACTGGAAAAGGTCATTGATGAGGTATTTGATCTCGTCCACGCGACGCTGAAGATCTGCCACGGTGTTGGGATCGGCAGTGTTGAGGCGGGGCAGGGCGATTTTATCGACGGCCAGCATCAATTCTTCAATTGTCGGCAGGATGGGTGAGCCGTGGAACAGCACGCCGGCACGGTGACGAATCCAGAGGCCGAATGTGGAGGAACTCAGGGTGCCTGCTGCCTCGCTGCCACGATTGCCGAACAGGCCAAAGAGGACTGTCTGGCTCCATTCCATCAATGCGGCGCGTTGCGTTTCGCGCTCCAAATTGATGTCCTGACCAAGTGAAAACAGGCGGAAGGCCTCGTCGTTGCGCACGTGGCGCTTGGTGTCTTTGAAATAGGCCGCACTCATAAGGCGCATCGCATAATCGATAAGATCATCGACCATCATGATGGCGTTGGTGGCTGTGCGTTCGGGGTAACCTGCCTCGATCAACTTGAAGCCGATTTCCGTTTTCAGCACGCTGCCGCCAGCGAGGACCAGTTGTACTGGAATTTTCAGGCGGGCATGGATTTCGCCGATCTTGATCTGGCGCGCATTGAAGGCAGTCAAATCGCCTGTCGGCTGTGCAGACATCAAATCGAGCATCCACGCGCGCAGCGATGGGCTAAGCCTTTGCTGAACAACGCCGTGCGAGAGGAACGCTGACGCGGTCTCGTCCTCTAGGAAGATGTCGTAGAAGATAGAAACAAGGCGATCTGTGTTTGCCTTGATAATTGTCGTGAGCGCGGCGCGTGCAGCATCTTGATCTTCGGTGGTCGTGACTTCCCAGAAAAATCGGGTGCGACGCGTCGTGGTGCTCAAAATTCAATTCCTCGGAACTTCTTCGTGGTCCCGATACTTCTTTAGCACCATTCCGGCAAGTATGCTTATTGTCTTGAAACTGAACCAGAATAAAGCACTGTGGTTGGTACGCCATAGGTGTTCCAAGTGGCGCAGGAGGCCAGTTGGGCAATAGCGCGGCCTGAGCCCTTGAGGCTCAGATTGGTTGTGCCGATGGCGAGTGCGTTCTGGCGCGCGCCGGTGCCATGCACATAAAGATCGAAGCGGTTGCCACGGGCGAGCTCAGTCAGAAGGCGTGGATTGAGGCCCGGGAGAATGACAGCGCGGTTGGCGCGATCAAAATAGCCGTCAGTCTTCTGCCAAGGGTGACCTTTCACTTGCCAAGTGACTGCTGTGGTATGTGGGAGCGTGGGAGAGCGCATAAAGCCGCTATAAGTACCATCGACATTGGCAATGATGCCGACGCGCATTGAGCCGGTTTTGAGCTCGGCAATGCAGGTTTGGTCGCTGTAGGAGCGAGAGAATGACCAGGAAGGCGAGCCTGCCAGCACTGGGGTGGCGAGGGAAAACATCAACAAAGACAATCCGATGGCACGCATTAGAGTTCTCCACAACACGCTGTAACGCCCGGCAGGCTTGGGTTTCTGGGCTATTATGTGCCTCAATCCTATTGAGTTTTCCTCAACAGATTGTGCAAGACGCGTTGAGCCCCTTGCATCCCGCGAAGCCTTTCAGTAAACACCTCCTTGCCTGAAGGGGTTTAGCTCAGTTGGTAGAGCATCGGTCTCCAAAACCGAGGGTCGTGGGTTCGAGTCCCCCAGCCCCTGCCAGGCCTTCCACTTGAAATCGTTAGATAAAACCGGCTTTTGCCGGTCCCTCAAATTCTAAGGTTTGACAACTTTAGACCGAGGTTTGACACTTTTGTTCGCTTTTTGAACCGATTCCATCAAAGCGATTTTCTTCGGTTCCTGCTTAGCACGGCGGGAATAATGCTTCGGCATAGCAACCGAATCTTGGCCCAATTGCAGGCCAATGTCACGATCTTCCCAGCCATCCTCGCGCAATTCTGTAGCGACCGCATGGCGCGTTCCGTGGAACGTTAGATCGGGTCCAATGTGCCCTTCCTCCTCAGCCTTAGCCTTCCACTTCCGCCATGACGCGCGGAAGCCACTGCCAGTCCAAGGCTTACCCTTGGAGTTCACGACCAGCGTTGTTGCTTCGTTCGGCGGTATCGTGTCGAGGATCGCAGCGAGGATGGGTGAAACCGGCTGATCCATCAGCTTGCGGTTCTTTGATGCTCGCCACTTCAACCGGCCTTCTGCGTAAGCCTTCTTGCTCATGCGCAGGATATCGCCCTGTCGAGCGCCATGGAATAAGCCGATGGCGACCGGCCAAAGGATATGCGGCGGCGCATTGGCGAGAACGTATTCACGCTCTTCCGCAGTCCAAGGGCGGTTGGCCTCTTCGTCCTCGTCGCTGTCGATATCGGCTGAGTATTCCGGCTTTGGCTTCTGCGCTCTGCCAACCTTGGCGGCTTCGTTGGAAGCGACGAAACCTTTGTCGACGCCATGTTGAAGGATCTGCTTTAGCGTCGTGAGAAACTGGTTTGCGAACTTGTATTCGTGATCAAGCTTGGCCTTATCTCGCAGAAAGGCAATGTCAGGCGCTGTAATGTCGATCAGGGGCGTATCTAAGCCATCTTCTCCGATCCATTTGAGCACGCGCTCGTAATCGGCTCTGGTGCGCTCTCTAAGGCCACCCCAATGGTCGCTGTGCGTGCGGTAGTCGATGACGAGCAGGCGAAGGGTGCCAGGCTGTGGTTCTTTGGCTTTGTGTAGCTTGTCTAGGCGGTCAACTTCGGCAGCGAGCGCCGCGCCGGTAAGGTGGCCGGGAATAGGCGTGCGGCTGGCGCGGTGGTACATTCGCACCTTGCCGTGCCTATCTTTGAACCGCTGAATGCCTTTGATCTTAACCCGCACGAGATACACGCTCCGCGAAGCCGCGCTTGCGCTCTGCTGGCGTGCTCAATTGATCGAGCCATGCGTCCAGAGCCTTTTGATCATAGAGCATCTTCGAGCCGATCTGAACTGGTGCGACCGGTACAGCCGCCGCGAAGGCAGAGCCTGTCTCAAAGCCGCAGTAGTTCGCGGCCTCTGCCTTGTTCAGCATGCGCTTGGTTGGGATTGGCAGCACCCCCATCTCACTTACCTCCCATAGCTGCTGAGAGGGCGGGAGCGCGGCGGTTCCAGTACGCGAACGCTTGTTCGGCAGTGACGCCTGTTTCAGTCGGCGTTTCGAGACCGCATGAGGTGCACGCAACCCACGCCCCCAACGCTCCACACGGGCCGTGAACCGATACCGACCCGCCGCCGCAGAACGGACAGGGGAGCAGTTCTTCTTTGATGCTGTCACTCACTGGTACAGGTGTGCTTTCGAGGGCGGGCTTGAAGCCGATATCCTTGATGGCGAAATCGCGTTCAGCGCCCTTGGCAACGTCCCAACCTTTGAGAAGCCATTGCGGCTCTGGGTGCCATTCGGTTGAGCCGTACCAAGGGGAAATCGGTACAATCTCGCGCTCGCTATATTCGCCGCGCCAGTTTGTGTAGCCGATCAGGACCGATGGGCCGTTCTTGTCTGTCGCCGGAAACTTATCCAGCACTGACTGCAATGGATGGGAGGCGCTGCGCTTGTCGAGGCAGGTGATTTCAGCGCCTTCTTCCGCCCACTGCTCAGCTTCTCGCTTAGAACGCGTTACGGCAGTGTGACTGCTGATCGAGCCTGCACCGGGCCAGTAGGCTTCATATGCTGCGGCGTCACTGATCTTGTCGGTCATACCTGTTCACTCCTGCGAACGAGAGGGCGGGTTGCTGTTTTCTGCGGCTGAGCCTTTGCAAAGCCTCTGGATTGGAGTTGAGAGCGCTTCGGCCTGTCCCAGCCTTGGGTAACGATGCGGTCACGCTTTGCTTTCTTGGCAGCATCGGTCGCGTCCTTAGCCGCCTTGCATTTGGTGTGTGCCGGCGCAGTGTTCGTGTCGTCGTCAGCGCCGCCTTGAGCAAGCGGGGTAGGGTGCTCGACAAACCACTTTTCACCGGGACGGATTTGCTGGCCGCAGTTGCAGCACTTGCCGTTGTGAGCGAGGAAGATTTTCGCTGCGCGGGCCTTGGTCATGCCCCTGCGCTTGGTGTGAGGGACAAGCTCAAGCATGAGCTATCTCCACCACCTCGACGCCAGCACGGCGAGCTTTCCGCACCATGTCGGCAGTGCCTCGTCCACCGGGGAAGGCGATAACCAAGTCTGGCTGGCCCTCGTTGAGCATCCGAGTATTGCGGGCTGGCCCTGCGAATGAGCCTTGGTTTTCCCAATCGGCTTCGTATGTTTCGACAGTGACGGCGAAGGCATCAGCCCATTGGCGGGCTAGACGATCAGCGCCGTTTGCTCCGCCCTCGATTAGAGCGTCAATGCCTTTAGCCTCGTGCATCTTCGACAGCACAGCGCGAACGCGGGCATGGTCGTCGTAATTCCGGCCACCACAGACGAGAACTCTCATACTGGTTCTGCCTCTTGCGCTTCGAACTGATCACAATCCGAGACTTCCCAGTCGAACTCATGCGACGCTCTACACTCGGCGATATCCATCGCCTCTGCTTCGCTGGATGCCTCGACAATGGTCGTTGCTGTGATTGAACCCGTGCCAGACAGGCGCACTCGCCATTCGAGCTTGTCGCCTTCTTTCTTGCCGAATAGCGGATCGTGTTTCCGCAGTTCGACAGCGGCCATGCCGTAGGGCAGGGCGGCGATGCGCTGCATTTCTTCGGGGCTGATTGGTCCGGTCGCTTTGTGCGTCACGCTGCTTCCTTCTCATCCTGGAACTTGACGCCGTGCTTTGGATTGAAGGCGTACTTGTCGGGTGGAATGGTCAGATCAATGCCCGCCTCGGCATGGCGCTGGTGAACAAGGTCCATGTATTTGGTCATGGCCTTGACGCTCATCAGCCGCGTTACCGGCATGTCGGTGTCTCGGATCAACGCCAGCTTGTCGGCATAGACGAGAGGGCGCACGAGGCGGTCATAGGTTTCGCGGAATTTGTCGGATGCATCGCGCATGATCGGAACGCCGATTTCGAGCTTGCAGCGGGCGCGAACCTCTTCGCGGTCTTCGCCGGTCTGCTCAGCGATTTCGGCGTACCACTTCTGGGACAGGCGGTTCTGCTCTGCGCTGCGGTCCCGTCCATCGGTTATATCGATGGTGAACGGGTGTTTGCGGGCGCGCAGGAAGGCAATCAGCTTTTCGAGGTCAGCCGGGGTTTTGATGATGCGCTGCGTCATGCTGCCATCCCTCCCGTCACAGCGCCGTAAGCATCGCGATAGGCTGCCTGCAGGTTCAGGCGCACTTCACGGTTGAGCGCTCGTACCTCGTCGCTATCTAGTAGGGCGGCAACCTCAAGAAGGGTGTCCCGGCTCTTGGTTTCCTTCGCCTGCCTACAAAGGCTCTGAACCTTCGTTACTAGCTCTACGTGCTGGGTGATGGTGTCGAGGGTCATGCGTAGATCCCAAGGCTGCGTTGGTGCGCCTTGGCGTCTGGGTGACGATTGCACCAGTCCTCATGGCCTGCGATATCGCTCAGCGAGTAGCATTCGGAGCAACACGAGGCATGAACGCCTTCGCGCTTTTGAATGTGCTGCGAAGAAAGCTTGAAGTAGCCGTTCGACTTTGGTCCTTCGTCTGTATCAAAGACTTCTTTGAAGTGATCGGGTCGCACATAAACAACCACGCGGCCACCCGCTGCCACTCTGACAACATGACCTTCAACATGCGCGTTTACACGTTCCTCATCCCAATATCCGGTCACGCAAGCGCGCACAGGCTCGCCAGCAGCGAACATTGGACGCCGCCAATCGCATTTGAACTTGATCGAGGTGAGGCCCAGTCCTGCCAGCGACTTCTTGAGCTTGGCTCGCTCTGCGCATGGGCCATTCCCAAAGACGCAGCCTTTGCATGTGCGGTAGACGGTCATTAGAAAACATCAGGGCCGTTTGTTAGACTGCGCCCTGTCCCTGAGAGGAATGGGGTTACTCGGCCAAGAGGCTCGCTTGCGCAGGCGATGGCGGAGTTGGCGTCGAAACGCGCTTCATCGCCCGCTGCTTGATCTTGGTCGCGATATCGAGATTGAGTTCGTCGCTGGTGAGCGTGGCTTCCACGTCCATCTCTGCCCATGCTTCCTCGACGGCGTCGGCGGTGTGAGCGCCTGCCATTGCCAGTTCGAGGCTTTCGAAGAAGGTGGCCGCGTCGAAGTCCTGCTCGCCGGTTACAGCTTCTGGGATTTCGTCAGCAATTGGCTCGTCGGCTTCGATGATTGTGGGGCTTGGCGGTGTTGGTGGGGATGGAGGCGTTACAACGCGTGGCTCGTCGGTGAATGGCTCGCTGTCGTGCGCTTCGTCTTGGCTAACGATGCCGCCGAGAACGTCCGCGAACAGATCGTTAAGGCAGCGTGCAGTTGCGCGGCGCTCCATCATCATGTCTGGGTGCTGTTGCCAAGGGCCGGTCTTGGTTGCGAGCCCAGCACGCTGCGCTTGCTCCCAAGTGAACTCGCGCCGCATTTCTTCGCCCGTGTCGCTGCGCTTAGCCTCACACCAGCCCTTTGTGAGGTCGCCGCCTGCTCGAATGAACTCGCAGCGGCCGGACTGACGCACCACAGCCTTGAGCCCATCACCCCACAGCGCAGGGCGACCGTTCACCACTGCATAGGAGCGCAGAGCCATAAGCGGGGTAAGGCCAAGCTCTGCCCCGGCCATAATGGCGATGGCGCACGCGGCGATAGCCTCATCTTGAGCCTTGCCTTCCACCAGTGACTTGGGGGCCATTTTGCCAACGGCCGCCATCTTGGCGATGCGCCAGATATCATCGATCGTTTCCGGCAGGATAACGTTAACGGCACTGTTGGTGCGAGAGATTGGGGCGAGATGGTTCATTATGCAGCCCTTTGCTCAGAAGCTATCTTCATGCCGGGAAGCTCGACGCCGGACTTTGCAGCGCGATTGGCGAGGCTTTCGACCACTTCGCGGATTTCCTGCCGATCCTTGAGCGCCATAAGCAGAGCGTCGAAATCGGTGATCTGTGCAGAGACGAACGTGCGAAGCGAAACCTTGGCGCCAGTGCGACCAGCAGCGGCGTTGCGTGACTGCGCGTCGCGCTCTGCCTGTGCGGCTTCGTTGGCGAGGCGCTCAGCTTCCTTCGCCGCGCTGTCGTCATTCGCGGCCGCAGCCTTGGCGGCCGCTTCGTCGGCTTCACGCTGCTTGCGCTCTGCCTCTTCCCGGGCCTTGCGTTGGCGTTCCTGCTCCATGCGCTGCTGTTCGAGCAGAAATGGGTCGATGTGCCGCTTAAGCTTCTTGGTGAGGGTGTCAGGCTCTTCCTTGAGGTCGCGGAACTTGTCGTCAACAGCGCGGCCGCCGTCGAGGAATGGCTGCTTTTCAACCTTGTGCAAGTTCGTTGCCTTGGACTTGATGCCAGACAGGCGCTTGGTCAGAACTGCGATCTGGTCAGCGTGTGCCTGATCTGTGACGGGTTTTGCCAGCAACTCGGCCGCGACTTCCTGTTCGGCCGCAAACTCAATCTTGAGCGCTTCGAACGGGTCGGCCGGCATGTTGCTCGGCACCGTTGCCTTGCGCGGCTCGTCAGACCACTCGCCGCCGCCAGTGACCTTGCGATACTCAGCTTCGGTGATTGGTTTGTCGCAGACCCAAGTCCAGATATCGGCAGCATCAGCACTCTTGCCGTCGACAAGCGCAACGAACGCGCCGTCCTGCTTCCAGATTGCGACCGGCACGAAAGGGCCGTCCTTGAACAACCGGCGGCGATAGAAACCGCACTGCGGATCGCCATCGGAGATTGGCCCGAGGTTGCCAGCCAGGGCGTTGGACCAATAAGCGTAGTCGGGGTGTACCTGAGACATTTTCTTATCCTCGTAGCCAGTGAGCGAGTTGGAAGAGAGCGGGGAACAGAGTGAGCATCAGGACGACTTCGCCTGCGGCTCCGATGATCTGTTCGCGGAATGTGAGGGGGCGGGGCTCTTGGCGGGCGGTCATGCTGGGTATTCCTTCGCGATGGCGTCCGCTGTCCGGTCTGCCTGTTCGGGGTTGATGCGGCGGAGTTCCGCGAGGTTGTGACGCTCTGACCAAAGAGGCTTGGAAGCGCGCTTGATTGCTTCCTGTGCCTCGTCAAAGCGGGCTTGTTCGGATGGGGTGAGGGTCATGCCGCAGCCTCACGCTGATAGGCGCGCCGGTTCTGAATGTTGCGCTTGATGGCGCGGCGGGCACAGTCGATCAGCTGGCCAACCATTTCGTCGATCGCGGCATCATCAAAAAGCGATAGGCCGTGAGTGCGCAGCAGGTCGGATACGGCGTCATTGCCGCTAACCACTGGCTTGCCGAAGCTGAGAATGAAGCTCTCTTTGCGTTCGCGGGTAGCTTTCATCGCCATCACTCTGCAGCCATGAGGGTAGGGGCAGGGCTTGCGGCCATAGCCTCGGCCAGCGCTTCCCATTCCATATCGGTGATAGCGGCGCGGTCGCGATGCCAAGGGGCTTCACCCTTGTAAGCGTGCTCAACAGAGCCGCCAGCAGGCACGGTGAAGGTGTCGAGAGCATCCCAGCCAGCAGCGTCGTCGGTGCAATACTGCACGATGTAGTCAACGCCATCGAACTCAACGCCGTAGACTTCTGCGGAGCCGAAATCTGGAACGATGATTTCAACGCCGGTCGTCAGTCGTTCGATTGGGATCAGGTCGCTGGCCATTTCTCTTCATCCTCCTATTGAGCCGATCTGCGTTTGCGTCTTCGGGCTCGGTTGATGAAATGATGAAAGCATATCTTTCACTTGCTTTCAACCCGAAAGAAAGCAAATCTTTCATTTTAGAGTGCAGGGTGCTATAAGCAGGTGTCAGCGCAGAGGCGCTGAGGTGCGCGGTGCAAAGAAAAACCCCGCGCAATGGCGGGGTTGAGGTTATCAGAGCGATTGAGCTGCTCCGCGCAATACTGACAGTCCAGCCGTCCAGCCCGGAATTAGATGCAAAAGTAGTTAGAGCGACGGCTCATGTCGTGTTCGATTGGGCTCTACTGGGTGCTGAACCACTATCACTTCTCGCCGACCTCCTAAAGACAACACCAGTCCTACTATGAGGAGGATTGCACCCCCTATGATGCCGATAAAAGCAGAGATGCCAGTCATTGTTGTGGCTGCGATGCCTGCACCTATTGCTGTGCCAACTTGATTACCGCTCTCCTGCATCAGGTCGCTTGCAACCCGGCCTGAGAGCATCATCATGGACAGCGGAAGTGCTAGCACGCTAACGCCAGCCAGAAGGAAGCCACGGCCAAAGGCTCGCCGGATTGTAGGGGCAAAGAAGCCGAGCAAAGCCCCAATCCCTACGACGACGAAGAAGACCCAGGAGGTATTTCCGTTGCCGTCACCAAAGGCCGCGAAAGCAGGTATGAGAGCAATACCGCTCACAATTCCCAATATCGCACCAATGGCGGTTCGAAAAACATGTTTGACGTATTTCATGGCCCCTCCCAAGCGCCCCTCAGCGCTGCTCTAGACAACAACGAATTCGGCCCAAGAGTCCATAGGCAAAGAAAAACCCCGCACAATGGCGGGGCCTGATCATCCGACTATTGCTCGAGAGCCCGCCTGTGGGGGTATAGGCGGGCTCTCTGTGTCGAAATCCTTTGGAGGTCAACACCTTGAGCTTAGGCGGTGGGCTCAGAGCCCTATATAATACTTTGGACTAATGCGAGATGCGGCCCTGCTTTAGTGCTTGTTATCGGCAAGCGGAAGGCCATCTATCTCAGCCTCAAGGAGATAAATAGCAGCCAGTCGAGGCGGAATTGTCGTTACGCTCCTGCTGACCATTTTGCCGTTGATGTTCGCGTGGATCATCGCGTTCTCCACGAAGTAGGTGGCCTTATATGTAGTTCCGTTTCTAGACACCTCTACCTCGTGGATCTGGTTTTCCTCGTCCATGGGAGTTCCTCCGTGCTATTGCGGGCATAGCATCGTGACTCCAATCGAATATTGAGACAAGAAAAAAGCCCGTCGGCGCGGGCTGGGGTAGGGCGGTGTGTTGGACAGTTCCTATCGGTTTGTGCGGATCATATGATTTGAAATCTCGACCCACAACCGGCGAGCGGCAGGCTTTTCGCATCTAAAATCCCATTCCAATTCGATTAGCGAAAATGCTTGGGCGATACGGTTTGCTGCCTGCACCTCACCGCAACTTATGCCGAGGAAGCAGAGCGCTTTGAAGCGGTCGTCTTTCAGCGGCTTTCCGTAACTTCGGGCAATCCGGTTCATATCGTTATCGATGGCCACCAAGATTGCGTCGTTTGCAAGCGCAGTTTCACAAACGACCGTGTCGGAAATGCCTTCTGCCAGAACCTCGTTGTACAGGATAGCGATGTGACCTCGTTCTCGAATCGCATTTGCGACGGATACCGGGGCTCCAGCATCCAGCATAAACCGCATTGATTGCTGAGCTCTTCTGGTCACGCTGCCTTATGTGCTATTGCTGCTTCAACGTCTTCGCGGGTTAACGAGGGATACTGCTCGATGATTTGCTCGACCGAATAACCCGCATCCGCGAAGGCCTTGATGCTCCTGACAGGGATTCTCGTACCAGCGATCACCTGCTGATTATGGGCGACATTCCTTGATTGTGCGATCTGACCCACTTCGGAGCCTTCGCGCTTCCTCATCGCATCTACGGCGGCGTGCAGTTCTCCCGCCACAACCTTGAGCGGGATGCTCAATACGCCTTGCTGGGAAACAACTTCCTCAAGCGCTCCGGTATCAGGGTTATGGAAAACGACCTGCTTATTCAGCACATACAGGACTGTACTGGCCCAAATATCATCCCCCAGATGAGCCAGTCGCTCCTTAACGTCTCGAAGGTGCGCCAGGCTGACCTTGCTTTCATTGCGCAACGCATTGAGCACCTTTAGGGAAACTAGATCCCGGAAGGTGTAAAGCCTGCTGTAGGGAAGTCTGCGATTTTCGTTGGCAAGACTGGGCGCAAGGAAGCCCGTCCGGTCCCAATAGCGCAACTGTGTCACACTAATGCCGGTGAGTCTCTCCACTTGATCCTCGGTAAAGGCCGAGATTACCGTCGTTTTCTGGTCTTGCTTTTTCATGTCGTATCACTAAGGGATCGTAACGCGCGCGAGGACATTTCGAAACACAAATATCAGCTAGGCGCGTGATTAGCCTCTTCGTGGTTTACGTCCTCTTTCCACCCAATAGCCGCAAGCACTGCATACGCTGCTCTATCCCCTCCCAAGCGCCCCTCAGCGCTGCTTTAACTTGCTCTTAGGAAATGACGGACTCACCCAGAAACGATAAGCAAAATATGCAAGTATGATACAGGACGAGCCAATAAACATGCCTTCCGTTTGGACTTGATAGACGGAGCCGCTCATAAGTGTGGAACATGAATGAAAGACGCCCAGTAGCCCAAATCCCCCGAGGATGGCTGTAGCCGGTACGCCTACTATCGGCTTCCAGAGTGCAGGCTTTTGAGTGTTGTGTGAATTCATCCTGATCTCGTGAATATTCGTGAGTGTTCAATAAGTCGTCGTTATTCTACTCAGAGAAGCCTACTTATTTTATTTCCTCCACTGGAACCAGCCGATTATGCGCCCGTATACTCGGACATCTTCTCGCAATAGCCGGTCAGTGGGGTAGCGTTCGTTGTTGTCTGAAATGACATCGATATGCGGCGAGCGGGGCACAAGTCGCAGGCGCTTTACCACAAGACCATCACCAGCATCGAGCGCGTAGATGTCGTCTGGCGGCAGCTGGTTCTGCTCTGTGTCAACGAACACCACTGATCCGCCAGCAAGCGTCGGCTCCATACTGTCGCCCCGAACTTCCCAAGCATAGACACCGCGTCCATTACGAAACGCGCTCACCATGTATTCAGGGAACGTCCAGAAGCCGCGTAGCTGATCCGGGTCGGTCGGCATCCCATTATCGACGCCGCTGATGACTTCCAGCAGGCCGCCGCCGCCCAAGGATCCGAACAAGTTCAGGTCTGGAATGCGCACCAGGTTAGTAGGGCGAGGAATTGGCGCTACGTTCTGCGACGGGTCCATGTCGCCGCGACCGGTTGCAAGCCACTCGTAAGATACACCGGTGCGTTCGCTGATCAGCTCGAGGTTTTCTTCCTTGATGCCCTGATCGCGTTCCCAGTTTCCTACCGCACCCCGAGTGACGCCTCCGAGCATGTCTGCAAACGCAGATTGAGTGAGCTGGAGTTTCTGCCGAACGGCGAGGATTCTTGAGCCTTTGGTTTTCATGAAGCGAATAATGGCGAAAGCGCTCCTTTCATGCACTGAAAGTTATGCTTGCATTGAAATGAAAGAAATGCTTTCATTCGTGTATGGAAACACCACTTGAACGAGCAAAAGAGGCGCTTGGCGGTCCTGCGGGTCTCGCGAAGGCGCTTGGTAACATCACGTCGCAAGCGATCTCCCAGTGGAGGCAAGTTCCTCATGATCGGGTGATCGACGTTGAGCGCGTCACTGGCATCTCGCGCCACGAACTGCGCCCAGACCTTTCAAAGATATTTGTCAGCACAGCTCCAGAGCAGGAGAGCGCATAGCCATGGCCGTAGAAGACAGCGTTGCAGACGAAATCATCCAAAGCGCGTTCCGCCGCTGGTCCAACTTGGAAGACAAGAAGGACGAAGTTTCGGCGGACATGAAGGAACTCATGGCTGAGCTGAAAGGTCAGGGGCTGGACCCCAAAATCGCCCGCGCTGCATTCCGCGCCGAACGCTTGGCGGCAGACGCTGGCAAGGCGGCAGAAGTCGAGGAAACAGAAGCACTTGTCGACCTTTACCGCGCGGCCCTCGCGCGTAACGCGCGTAAGGAGGCTGCGTGATGGGTGAAGTTCATGCGATGCAATGGCGCTCATGTCCGCGTTTCCCAAACTTTGAAGTGTCCGAGTGGGGTGACGTTCGTCGCGCCGTGGATGTTCACGGGGGCTCTGCGGGCGAGCGATTGAAGGGCTTCGTGGATGCCGATGGTTATCGTCGCTACGTTCTGACCAATACCGAAGGACAGAAGCACCACGTCACCGATTATCGGCTCGTGGCTGAAGCTTTCATTGGTCCTGCGCCAAGTGAGCGTCACGAAGTAGCGCACAACAACGGCTCGCGAGTATGCGCGCACTACAGCGAATTGCGCTGGGCCACGCGCAAAGAAAATCATGGGGACATGAAGGTCCACGGAACCGCCCCGGGCGTTGGTCAGGACAATCCAAGAGCCAAACTGACCGACGCTGACGTAATCGCACTTCGCCGAGAGTATCGGGCCATCAAAAACCGTCTGGTGGCTAAGAAGATATCGGATCTGGCCAAAGAGTACGGACTGCATCACGCGACGGTGTGCAGCATCGTGAGCGGCAAGTCGTGGTCCCATATCCCGTTGGAGGCCGCGTAACATGCGCAGCCGCTCCACCAACATTCCCGCACCATCGGACAGTACGCTGCGCTTTGCGTTCGCTGCCCTAGCTGGCTTTGCCGTTCTGTTGGTCGCTGCCGTCATTCTCAACGCTACGGGCGGGGGCATCTAATGGCCCTCGCTCTCAAATACGATCGCAAGCAAAGGCACCAAGCGATAGATGCGCAGGTGGGTGCCTTTCCTCGTCGTCGTGACATTCAATCTGTCCATTCGGCTCGCGTTTCCTCCCCGCGCAGCCGTGGGGCCGGTGCGTTCTCCTCCTCCCTCGCACTGGCCCAACCCTTTTCGCTGAGCGCGCTTTCCGCTGCTCGCATCCGACTTTCCCAAGCCTTCGGCATCAGCCTCCAGCTTGGGAAACATGAGTATCAGCTTGCTTCTCAATTCATCGCTGATCTCAACCATAAGAGTGTTTTCCTTCGTGTCGGTTCGGGGGCAATCCGACCATGACACCGAGGCTCTCCAACCAAATGGAAAAGTTCTACAAGTTCCCGGACCCGCCGGAGTTGGCGGTCCAATTGCGTACTTATTCGGTCCAGCGTTGGCCGACGATGAACCACGAGTGGCGCAAGAATAAGCTCGCCTCCATCCTCCGCATGAAAGCCCGTCGCTTGGCGTCCTATTGGTACGCCGAGGAAAGCTTATCGCCGCGAGTGGATGAACTAGAAGCGATCCTCGCCCTGCTCAAATTGCCTGAAGAAGTCATTGAGAGGGAAAACCTGAATGAACTCCAAGCCCTCAAGGAGCGAGTTGCTCGCCTCGAAGCACTCCTTGCCCAAGCAGGAGCGCTTGATCTTGGCGAACAGGTGGATGGCGGAAGCTAAAGCGCTTCTCGCCGACGCCGAGGAAATGAACCCGACCAGCCTTCCAAACAACCGACCTAAGCCCGAGGAGGGAAGTGAATGAAACTGTTTCGCCGCCTCATGCGCGCCTTCCGTGCAAAGCCGCAGCTCGTGTTCAGCCGCTCAAAGAAAGCCGCCAAGGCTCTCACTGACAGCGACACCAACCTTAAGCTCGCCAACGAGCTCGCCAGCAAGGGCGAATACGTGCCGGCGTATTTCAGATCGGCGGTGAAACATGGCTAGGGCGCTATCAACGATTGAACCATATGGCGCTGCTGCGCGCCGCGAGCGCCTTCGTCGCTCATTGAGCACAGTGGCTCCGCTCTTTCACATGGGCTTGGATACCGTGTCTATCGCGGAACGCCTGCACATGACCGAGGCAGAAGTTTACTCAACCCTGGCTCAGCGCTCGCGCCCCCAGACGCCGCAGCGCGCTCCATACGCGGGGGCAGAGCGATGAACGCTATAGCAATGGAACACTTGGCCCGCCGCAAGCGCCTTGGCATGGAGCCTGCAAAGCCAGTAGTTCGGGCGCTGATTGTCTCCGACCGCGAGCTAGAGCAGGTCGTCGGGAAGATGGTCGCTGGCATCACACTCAAGAGCGTCGATGCAAAGATTGTGGAGCTACTGGAAGGCCGCAGCGACGCGCGTCTTAGCGGCGTAGTCGAGCGTGCCATTCGGGCGGGTTATCGGCGCGAACTAACTCGGCTGCACGAGCTGCGCCGTGAGAATGATCGTCTGGAAAGGGCTAACGAGGCGCCTAGCCAGAAGACTGCCAGCGTAGACGGGATAATCGAAGCTGTTGCATTGGCGCACGGTTTCACCGTGGCCGAGATGCTAAGTGCGCAGCAGAGCCAGCCAGTGGTTCGCGCGCGCCAAGAAGCCATGTACCGCCTGAGCACTGAAACGAGTTTGTCTAGAGCTGGGATCGGGCGGCGATTGGGCGGGAAAGACCACACAACGGTCATTCACGGCATCAAGCAGCACAAGAAGCGCATGGAGGCACAGCAGCCATGAGCCGCCCTTGGTATCGTCGCTTCCCCGACAACTTCATTGCAGGAACCGTTGGGCTCACTCTGGAAGAGAAGGGCGCTTACAGCCTCGTACTCGACCTGATGTATGTGCGCGGCGGTCCAGTTCCTGATGAGCCTCGCTACATTGCTGGCGTGTGCAATTGCTCCGTTCGCAAGTGGAACGCGATCCGCGAAAGGCTGATCAGCCTCGGCAAAATTCATGTCGTAAACGGCTATCTCACCAACGAACGAGCAGAAAAAGAGATCGAAAACGGCGCGAAAGATGCTCAAGAACGCGCTGAAAGTGGAAGAAAAGGCGGCGCAAAAACTGCCGAAAATCGCACCAACATCAGCAGAAACAACGCTGTAAGGCCAGCTAAGCTCCAGCACGCGGGCGCGGTTCTAAATCAAAATCAAAATTCAGTTCTTAAGGGCGATTTTTCTTCTTCTCAAAAGGGCGAAGGAAACGATGGCGTTCGGCTAGATCGATGGGCCGATGAAGACCTGTTCAAAGCCTGTGAGGCGGCGATGGGCGAGAAGGTTCCTGCGTTCCTGCAGTTCAAGGTTTTCCCTGCCGAGGTTGTCGAGCAGGCCAGGGGCTCGATGGGAGTTGCAGCATGAGCCTCACATACGGAAGCGTTTGTTCTGGCATTGAAGCCGCAACCATGGCCTGGCACCCGCTCGGTTGGAAGCCGGCGTTCTTCTCAGAAATCGAGAAGTTCCCTTCTAACGTTCTCGATCATCATTACCCAACCGTCCCGAACCTTGGGGACATGACCAAGTTTCAGGAGTGGCCAGATCATGCAATTGACCTTCTTGTCGGAGGAACTCCCTGCCAGTCGTTCTCGATCGCAGGCCTCAGAGCCGGATTGGCTGACCCTCGCGGCAACCTCATGCTCACCTATCTTGCCATTGCTGCACGATATCAGCCCCGCTGGCTGGTCTGGGAGAATGTCCCTGGTGTTCTGTCCAGCAATGGAGGACGGGACTTTGGCACCTTCCTCCGGGGGTTGGCAGAACTCGGGTATGGGTTCGCCTACCGAGTGCTGGACGCTCAGTTCTGTCGAGCATATGGATATGAGTGGGCGGTCCCACAACGCCGACGCCGTGTGTTCGTTGTCGGATATCTTGGAGACTGGCGCCGTGCCGCAGCGGTACTATTTGACGGCCAAAGCCTGCGCGGGGATCCTGCGCCGTGCCGGCAAACGGGGCAAAGAGTTGCCCCCACAATTAGCGCGCGCACTAAAGGCGGTGGCGGACTTGGAACCGACTTCGACCTCGATGCAGGCTTGATCGCGAACTCTGGCGACGTGGGCTATTGCCTTACTGCCCGCGGACAACAGAGCCTCGACGCGGAGACGGAGACGTTGCTTGCGCAGCCTATCGTTATGATGGAGCGCGGGCGCGCTGATGGCCCTTCGCTCGAAACACGGCAGGACGGCACAGCGAACGCGATCCTGACGCCGAGCGGCGGGCGGGGGGGCTTGGGCGTCGGGGCAATAGCCTTCGACACCACGCAGATCACCAGCAAGGCTAACCGCAGCGTGCCGAAAATGGGTGATCCTTGTCATCCGCTTGCTGCGGGCGCTCACGCGCCGGCTATCGCGTGGTCAATCATGCCACAGAACAGCGGCAAGGATTACAAGGCGCGGCCCGTGGAAGTTGCGCAGCCTATCATGGCTGGCGGGCCGGTGGGGGGCAATCAGGGCGGCGACTATATCCAGCAGGCATGGGCGGTTCGTCGCTTGACACCAACCGAGTGTGAACGCCTCCAGGGTTTCCCCGACAACTTCACTGCCATTCCTTATCGCGGAAAAGTTGCTGCCGATGGCCCTCGATACAAAGCCCTCGGCAACAGTATGGCCGTGAACGTCATGCGTGTGATCGGGGCTCGAATTGCGATGGTTGACGCCATTGCAGAGCGGGAAGCCGCAGCATGACCCCAGAGCAAGAACTCGAATGGCACCGAGACTGGCGGAAGCGTCTCTTAGCCAAGATGCGCGAATGGTGGAGGCCAGCCAACTACGCCGCCGCCTGCAAAGCTTGGACCGAAGTCCAGATAATTCTCAAAGAGCAGCCAGAGCCGACCGAAGGGGAAACGAGATGAGCCAACAGACTTCTAAACGGATTATCGCCGCTCGCTTGATCCAAGACCCTTCTATGAGCGATGCGGAGTTCTACCATCAGCGCCAGATCAAATCCGGGCCGAACGTGGGCAAGGTCATGGTGCAGATGAACCTTGTCGAATACATCGGCGGGCTGGCACGGCTAGAGGGCGTTTCAGAACTCCAGATCATGGCGGCCGCAAAATATCGCAATGCTTATGATCGGGCACAGATCGGCGGGGCTAGGGCAGTGGACTATGCCGCGGTCAAAGTCGACACCAGCGGGCCGCGTGAAGATGTGCTGACGGCTTCGGTTGCCGATGCGTTAGAAACCTACCGCCGTGCCGCTCAGTTCCTAGGCATGATCCGTTCGAACCTAATCGAACGCGTTGTCTGTCATGATCAGAGCCTCACCCACCGAGGGATGAGCGCAAGAACAAGAGCGCGAGCAAAACAAGATCTTTTCGAAATTCTGGACGACTTGGCCACGCATTTTAAACTGAAATCAAAATTTCAGCCGCCAAAATGATATAAGCGAGTGAGGGTCGATGGCCCTCCAATGAGTTCAATAGTCTTCAGCAGTGTCTTTCCCAGTACTGCCTCGCCTCACGAACAGCGAAGAAAGTCAGCTTCCGCGAACGTTCTGAACCTTAGTTCGCAGACCTATGCTGGGCACGAAAACCACAACTGAGCGGGGTTCTATCAGTGCAGGCTCGAGCGTTGAGGGGTTACGCCCCATGCGGGCCTTGCGTGATCGCACCTCAAATGTCCCAAATGATGAAAGTTTGACACGCTGATCTCTAACTATAGCTTCTGCAATAAGTTCAATCGTGCGATTTACCAGGCTCTTAACCTCATCCCCATTCAAGTGGCAAGCGGCGTAGGCGACTGTCGTCAGATTTGTCCGAGTGATGGTTTTGGAGGGCATTTGCGGGCACTTTTGCTAGCGGGTGGGTGAACGTCAATCACTCGACACGTGCGGCCTAATTTAGGCAAAATCACCTTGCGAGACTAAACGTTTGTAAGATGGCTGCGGGCTTCCATTCAGTTCGATGGCGAAAGGCTAGGCGCAAAGTAACTTTCGATCGCATCACTGATCGCGTCAAGCGTTGCCTCTGGTACTTCGGAGTTTATCGTCAGCCCATCGCTCGCAAGTGACAGTACTGTAAGTGCCTCATTTGGCTCGTCCGCATACAGATCAGTATTAATCTCAAAGTCTGGGAACTCATTCGTAAGATAGGTGTCAAGTTCACCCAATTTACCTCCTCGACCATAGTGCGCTTTCTCCCAGCTGCGGGGCAACACAACGCCGATCATTGGTTTTTTGGTCATATCCGACAACTCATCGATATTTTTCGAATGTGTAAACTCTTGAGACGGGGAAGCGATCCAGATGCGCAGCAGACGCGCATGACATAAAGCGAGAGAATACTATTGACGGCGGAGCACGGCCGAGTATGATTCAGGTACTAGCGGTAATCGCGCCAAGTGATTTGACTTGCTGGAAGTCTAAATTTTTTGGCGGCTTTGGGGGACACACCAAAGTTGTACACCGCTAACTTAAGGGCAGCTGCTTAGGCGACTGCCTTCTTTTTTGTCTACCCCACAACATAGAGGCAAACATGCACATCCGCACCTTCATTGGCGCGGCGCTTGTTGCTGTCTGCGCACTGGCCTTCGCGCCCGTTGCAATGGCAGATCCTGCGCCAGACATCTGCGTTCTCGAACTGCCCTCTCACTCCATCGACATCGCCGTTCCTGATTTCCAAGCTCCGGCTTTCGTTATCTGCGAGCACAAGGCGCTGCCAACCAAGCTCGCTTTCCTCACTCCGGGCGGCGATGATGAAGACGCCGCTCATCCGAGTTTCGTGAAGCTTCCGGCTGCTTTCGACTTTGCTAGTGCGCGCCTGCATTACGACCCGGGCCGAACGTGGGCTTAGCCATTTCTGATTGAATTCGGACGGCCTGCTTAATCGCGGGTCGCCCTGCTTTTCAAGGCTGTGTAGGCGCTGCGCACATCCTTGAAAAGTAGGCTGACTATTCACTCCACTCGTGAAAGCCAATGCGCGTTCTTTTTTCCGTGCTGGGTATCACCGTCAACAAGAGCCCTACCTGCGTGTAATGCTGCACCAGCCTAACTGGGTTGCCGTTAGCATCTTGACCGGCAACAATCAGCCAGTCCGGATCCTTGTAGGTAATGACTCTGACAACGAATGGCTCAATATTCGATCCAATAATTGTTGCCCCGACCAAGTCGGTTTCGTTTTTTAGCCCATCCGAAAACTGTTTGATCGAGTTGTGAAGAATTTTTGCCGCGCGACTGGCCGCAACTGCTTCGGGCCTCACGAGCATTTTTGACGGGTCACTAATGGTGATCATGTTTCCTCCCAGTAATACTGCAGTCACAACGATAGCAGAATGGGCTGGGATGGCAAAAGACACACGTTAATCTGGCGTGGGCCAGCCGACCCCTCATCCGCAGCGTGCGCAGTCTCGCGTCATACCGGTGGGATGCCGGTAATCAGACTCTTGAAGTAAGTGCTTTTCGGCACAATTGAACCTATTCCTGGCCCTCTCGCAGAACCCGGTTGATTTCTGCCATCTGTGCATTTAGCGCTTTCATATCGTCTGCCGAAAGCGACCCTTTTCGCGCCAAATTTAGGGCGTGCAGATGGTGTGTAAAATAGGCTGTTATCGGTAGAATTGATTGTCCGCCGTTACCCTTCGCCAAATCTACATGAAGCGTGTGCTCGGCCAGGGCAAGCGTTACTGCGGTCTCGCGTGTATGACGCGCGTCGTCCCTGTGGGCCTGAACGATCATCGTCGCGACGGAACTAGCAGCACCGACAAGCGCGCCCATTAATGCTGACAATAGCGGAACCCAGAACTCCATTTATACCCCGCTTAGCTCTAGACAAGAGAGCATCTCTGAAGCACTGGCCAAGTGCAAGCAATTGTCAGCAATTACGGCTACCACTCATCACGTGGCAGGGACGTCAAGTAAATGAACAGGCCGCGCCCGCCCGCAGAGATATTCGACAACCAAGCTGAGCCTGTTTTCATTCCTGCCCATAATTTAGTTGAATGGGCGCGAGAAACCTTCATCAATGATGGTGCTGCGCTTCAAAACGAAGACCATCGGCATTTGCAGTGGGCAAACATAGGCGCTCTCTGGACCAATGTTCCAAACGGTCGCCAAGGTCGCCGTGTTCTAGGTCAGTGCGAACGTGGCCTCCCGCCCATGAACAAATGGGGCAGGGCTCGGGTAGAACGGCAGTTCCTTGATTGGTTCGGCCAGGTGCCAGACTTCTTGCTGACGTTCGATGCTGAATACGCCAATGACTGTGACGATGCAGAATTCATGGCGCTGGTAGAGCACGAGCTTTACCATGCAGCGCAAGAGCGAGATGCTTTCGGCGCGCCTCGGTTCAACAAGCAGACCGGCAGGCCAGTATTCGGCATTCGCGGTCATGACGTAGAAGAATTCGTCGGTGTGGTTCGTCGCTATGGCGCAGCAGCTTCCGGCGTGCAGGAAATGGTAGATGCCGCTAACGCAGGCCCAACGATTGCAAAGGTGCATATCGCTCAGGCCTGTGGAACATGTCAGTTACGGGTGGCTTAGCTAAGCTGCAAAGAGCGCGAAGTAGGCAGCCGCGAGGGCGCTGAGTGCAGCGCTCCCATTTAGAGCTGCAGCGATTGCGTTTCGGTAGCTTACCGCTTGCTGATAGCGAGATAATGCGCCGAAAGATGGCACCCTAATCCCATTCACAATTACCTCGCCTTCGCCGTCAACTGAGGCGGAGACACGTACACCAACCCCATCGCCAGTAGCGGGACCTGATCCTAGATCAAGTTTTGCGCGCATTGCCCAAACAGAAGTGAAGGCTGACAAGAGCCACAAGGTGGCCGCCAGGAACCCGAAGACCAGGCTCAGTTGTTGTTGTGACATTTTGTAATCCCCCTGACTGGAGCCTGACATTTACATGGCAAAAGGCAAGCTGTCAGATGACGTAAAAACGTTCATCGTTCAGAGTTTGGCTTGCTTCGATACACCGTCCGTTGTCGTGGCTGCGGTCAAGCAGGAATTCGGTGAAGTCATCACCCGCCAATCTGTTGAAGGGTACGACCCCAACAAGCGGGCAGGGGCGAACCTTTCCGAGAAGTGGAAGTCGCTGTTTGAAGAGACGCGAAAGACGTTTCTTGAGGACACCAGCAAGATCGCCATCAGCCATCGCGCGGTTCGCCTCCGGGCATTGCAGCGCATGGCAGAGAAGGCAGAGACACAAGGTAACATGGCCCTCGCTGCCAATCTGATGGAGCAAGCGGCCAAGGAGGTTGGCGATAGCTACACGAACCGGCGCGAACTGACCGGGAAGGATGGAAAGGACTTACCGGCAGCAGTGTCTCCGGTGACGATCTTCCAGCTACCAGACAATGGCAGGAGTTGAGCCGGGGCCTGTTGCCCCTAAGGTGGTCGGGCCGCAGCCCGGACCGCAAATGACGTTCCTATCCTCAGCGGCTGATATTGCCATTTATGGCGGTTCGGCTGGTGGGGGGAAGACATGGGCGCTTCTGATGGAGCCCTTGCGTCACGTTGCGGTTCAGGGCTTCGGCGCTGTCTTCTTCCGCCGCTCCACGGTTCAGGTCCGAAACGAGGGCGGCTTGTGGGACGAGAGCGAAAAGCTTTACCCGCTGATTGGCGCCAGCCCAAAAGAACACGTGCTGGAGTGGAAGTTTCCATCGGGCTCGTCTGTTTCGTTCGCTCACCTTGAGCACGACAAGACGGTTTTGAACTGGCAGGGGTCGCAGATCCCGCTCATCTGCTTTGACGAGCTGACACACTTCAGCGCCAAGCAGTTCTGGTACATGGTTTCGCGTAATCGCTCGATGTGTGGCGTAAGGCCATATATCCGGGCAACGTGCAACCCAGACGCTGACAGCTGGGTCGCTGAGTTCATTAGCTGGTGGATCGATCAAGACACCGGCTTGGCTATCCCAGAGCGCGGCGGTGTGCTGCGCTGGTTCATTCGCATAGGCGACAAGATCATTTGGGCAGATCGTCCCGAGGAGTTAGCGCACTACACCGCGCCGGACGAGAACGGCGAAGATAAACCGATCCCGCCGAAGTCGGTAACGTTTATCCCGGCCAAGCTCTCGGATAACCGGGCGCTTATGGCTGCTGATCCAGGCTACATGGCAAACCTCATGTCGCTTCCCACCGTGGAGCGTGAGCGTCTGCTGGGTGGTAACTGGAAAATTAGGCCAGCGGCTGGGCTGCTGTTCCAGCGTGGCTGGTGTCAGATCGTAGACGCAGTGCCAGCGGGCGTTCGCTGGATGCGCGGTTGGGACTTGGCAGCAACCCCAAAAACAGACGGAAACGACCCAGACGGAACGGCCGGCACAAAAGTCGGCAAGCTTCCTGATGGTCGCTACATCATCGGTCATCACGTTAAAGACTTCCTGTCGCCAGCGGGCGTCGAGAAGCTGATCAAGAACACCGCTGAGCAGGATGGTAGCGACGTCGAGATTTCGCTGCCTCAAGACCCTGGCCAAGCAGGTAAGGCGCAGGTCGCCAACCTTATCAAACTGCTGAGCGGGTACACGGCTCGGGCAACGCCAGAAAGTGGCGACAAGGTTACGCGGTTCAGCCCGTTCTCTGCTCAGGCGGAAGCTGGCAATGTCTTGGTCCTTCGCGGGCCATGGAATGAAGATTGGTTCACCTCGCTTGAGGGCTTTCCTGAAGCGGATCACGACGACGATGCGGACAGTACGAGCCGCGCCTTCAATGCTCTGCTGAGCGGCCCCATCGAGGCTATGGTATTCCTGACTAAGAGGCACCGCACATGAACCCGCTTGCCTTGATCGTCAACGCAGCCCGCCGTCTCGACAATATGTTTCCGGGCTACTTCGAAAAGCAGCAGAAGCATAACCACTACGCTGACTTCGGCTATCCGGCAAACCTCACGTTCACTCAGCTTCATCAGATGTATAGCCGCAACGGCATTGCACGAGCTGGTATCGAAAAGACCATCCTCAAGACATGGCAGGACACGCCGTTTCTTCTGGAGGCTGAACGAGACGGCAGCGAAGGCAAGCTGAAGAAGGAAACGCCGCTCGAAAAGGAAATCCGGCTTCGTTTCGATCAATTGCGTCTGTGGCAGCATTTGGCAGAGGCTGACCGGCGTTCGCTCGTTGGCAAGTACTCGGGCCTGATCTTGCGGCTGGGGGATAACAAGCGGTTCAATGAGGCCGTCGATACGGTAGGTGGCGGCCTGCTTGGTCTGGTTGAAGTCATCCCAGCATGGGAAGGCCAGTTGACCGTTGGCGAATGGGAAACGGACGAGACTTCGGAGAACTACGGTCAGCCGAAGATGTACCAATTCAACGAAGCGCAGGTTGGCGATACCACCAACAAGACGCGCCAGTTCGATCTTCATCCTGACCGCGTTCTGATCTGGTCGAAAGATGGCACCGTTCACGGCCAATCGTTGCTTGAACCGGGTTACAACAGCCTGCTCGATATGGAGAAAATCAGCGGGGCAGGTGGCGAGGGCTTCTGGAAGAACGCCAAGTCAGCGCCTGTTCTGCAGGTCGATAAGGAAGCCAAGCCCGATCAGATGGCAAAGGCCATGGGCATTGATCCATCCGAGCTGGTCGACAAGATCGGTGAGCAGGTCGAGGATTGGAACAAGGGCTTTGACAAGCTGCTGATGCTTCAAGGCATCGAGGCTAAAACCCTCGGCGTCAACCTGCCAAGCCCTGAGCACTTCTTTGCAATCGCGCTGCAATCATTTGCGGCCTCTATCCCGATCCCGCTCAAGATCCTTGTTGGATCTCAGACCGGTGAGCGCGCCAGCACTGAAGACGCTAAGGAATGGGCGCAAACGAACATGTCGCGCCGCGCGGGGCAGGTGATCCCGAACACCATGGCACTGGTAAAGCGCCTGGCACAATTCAGTATCCTGCCCGAGAAAGACTGGTTCCTCGATTGGACCGATCTGACCGAAAGTTCAATGGCTGAAAAGATCGATCGCGTCGTCAAAATGGCAGACACGAACCAGAAGATGAAAGACAGCAAAGAGGCTGTGTTCTCTCACGAAGAGATGCGCGCTGTCGTTGACTATGAGCCGCTGTCTGACGCGGACAAGTTTCGCGACGACATCACCGGTGACGACGCAGACGACGCGCTCAACCTCCCTACAGTCGCACAACCCGAATAATTCGGAGACAGATCAGTGAAAACCGTCCGAGTGAATGTTCGCTCGGTCATGAACTCGGCTGCCGTGCGCAAGGTAAAGCGCAATGGCCGTGACCTCATGATCGTGCCTAGCGCAACCCTGCCTGATGACGTTGTTATGAACGGCATCAAATATCCGGCTGCGGAGATTGAGGCTTCCTATGCCTCGCTGAACCGCACGCCAGCCCCGCTTGGTCACCCCGTGGTCAATGGCCGGTTCGTTTCGGCACGCGACCCAGAGGGCATCAACCTCGGGTACATCGGCGCATGGAACGAGAACGTCCGGCGTAAAGATGGCCGCGTGTTGCTTGACAAGGTGATCGATGTCGAGGTCGCCAACCGCAGTGAGGGCGGTAAGGCCGTTCTTGCGGCTATCGCGAAGGGCGAGCCGATCCACACGTCGACAGGCCTCATCGCCAAGCTTGAGGCAGTCAACGGCGCGGACGATCACAAGCATGTCGCCCGTAGCATTCAGTTCGATCACGACGCTATCCTGCTCAACGAAGACGGCGCAGCCACCCCAGATCAGGGCGTTGGAATGCTGGTCAACGCGCAGGGGCAGGACGAAGAAATCGAGGTCATCAATTCGGCTCTGAGCGAGGCGGATCGAGACTTGGATTGGGCGGTGGATAGCCTCGCCCGTGCGCTCGAAAAGCGCGAACGCGCTCCAATGTTGGAACGCCTCAAAACCGCAATCATCGATGTCTTTCACGGCACCGGGCGGGAACCCTCTCTCAACAACAAGGAAACCGAAATGACTGTTACGACAGAACAGTTCGATGCGCTTTCCGCAGAGGTCAAGGCCCTCTCGGACGGTATCGGCAACACAGTGGCTCAGGCCGTTGCTGACGCGGTTAAGCCGCTCACCGACAATCTTGCGACGATCCAGGCTAACGCAAAGGCTCAGGAAGATGCTGAGCTTGCCGGTCTGGTCAACACCATCGTCAAGGCGAACCTTCTCGATGAAGAAACCGCCAAGGAATTGACGCTCAACGCTGCCCGAAAGCTAGCCGAAAAGGCAAAGCCCGGTAAGGCCGCTGGGCTCAATGGTGCGACCGCTATCACCAACGCCGACGACGAGTTTGCCGGTGTCGACCTCAACGCCGACATGGAGACCAAGTAAATGGCCGGAAACGTCATCTATCGCGGCCCGGTCACTTCGGGCCATCAGCCACGCACCAGCAATAAGCCGGTGTCTGGCGCCTATCTTCCCGGTTCGTTCGTGGAAGAAACCGCAACCGCGTTGACGCAGATCACAACTGCACTCGGCAAGCTCCCCATGATCCTCGGGACTGCCGACTATAAGGGGCAGGCGGTTTCGGACACTTACACCTCCGGCGATACCGGCGTGGCGTATCACCTTGAACCTGGTCAGGTCTATCAGGCCCGTATGGCGGCAGCCACCTACGCCAAGGATGCGCCACTGACCATTGGCGCTTCTGGTCGCCTTACTGCTGCAACAGCTGAAACGCCTGTGGTCGCGTTCTTCAGCGACACCCCCGGTGCGAAGGCCGCCGATGCGCTGTGCGACGTAGTAATCGCCAACACCTACACCGTACCAGCCCCGGCTGCTGGCTAAGGGAGACAACCAATGCTTCGTTTTACTCCAGAACAGCAGGCGTTCGTTATCGGCAATCGCCGGGACTTTAACGCCCGCCAGGCGCAGATTGCCGAACAGCACGGCTCCACCGTGCTCGGCAACGCCGCAACCCTTCCCAAGGACGTTTGGGGCCAGTGGGACCGCGAGGGCATCGAGGTCCAGCGTGAAGTGCTTTCGGTCTTCAACGATCTTGCGGCTTCCGTCTCGACGCCAATGCCAATCGGCAAGCTTGTTCACCACTTCCAGACCATCTCGGACAGTGGAAGCGTGAACATCTCGCTTGATGGTCGCTCAAAGGCGCGCACTGATCAGCTTGTGATCGACTACCACGGTACACCACTGCCGATCCTCGACAGCACGTTCAGCTACGGTTGGCGTCAAGTTGAGGCTGCACGTTCTGAAGGCTTCCAGCTGGATAGCGCCGGTCGCAGCAATGCGATGTTCAAGGTTGCCAATGCACTCGAAAGCATCGCACTCGACGGCAATGCATCCATTGTTGTTGGTGGTGCCACCCTCTACGGCATGCGCAACCATCCGAAGCGTGCAACCCGCACTACCGGTCAGGCCCTTAATGGAGCGACCGGGGCTCAGTGGCTTGCAGAAATCACCGCAACGCTGAAGCTCCTGCATGCCAAGAACTTCAAGGTGCCGGTAACGTTGTACCTGAACTGGTCGGACTGGTTCTACGCCAGCAACACCGACTTCTCCACTGCCTATCCGAATAAGACCATTGCTCAGCGCATTCGTGAAATCGAAGGTATTGCAGCTGTGGTGCCTGCGGACAAGGTGGCAGCAGGCCAGATCATTGCGCTGGTTAAGAACCGTCGCACTGTTCAGGTCTTGAACGGTATGCCGATGACCACTCGCGCTCAGTTCCGCGCAAATCCAGAAGACGATTACAACTTCGTCACGATGGCGGCGGCGGCAGTCGAGATCAAATTCGACGCTGAGAACAACTGCGGCTTGGCCGTCTCGACGCTCTAAGGCAAGCGGCGGGCCGCTGAGCCCGCCGTCCGTTCCCATCAATCCAGGACCTGCATCATGAAACTCAAGATCACCCAGTCCAGCGTGTTCAACGCCAAAAGCGAAGAGCTTGAAGTGGGCTCCATCATTGAAATTGAAGGCGACACCATTCCGGCTTGGCTCGTGAACAAGGCCCAGCAGCTCGACACCGACACAGGCGGCGGAGATGACACGGGCGTAACGCTCGATCGTGACGACCTTAAGAAGCAGGCTGACGAACTTGGCCTTGAATACGCCCGCAACATCAGCACTGAAAAGCTCAAAGAGCTGATCGACGCAAAGCTCGCTGCCTGATTAGGCGCTTTGCAACGAGCGCGGCCCCCGGCCAGGGCAAGGGCTGGGGCCGCGTGCGAGACTAGTTATTGGCGGTAAAACCACCCTCAACGCACTGCTCTAGGGTAATGCTGGAGATATCAAGGTCTCCTTCTGCGTTGTCACTCTGGGCAGTGTGAGTGGCGTCTGCTTCACTGCTTTCGGGTACTGCCGTCTCAGGCGTCTGGGTCCCGGTTGTGCCTTGCAAAGTATGCAGTTCAGCGCATCGCTCCTCGACTGCAGAAGACATGTCAGCGGGGATCGAGTGTCCATTGATAGTCCGGTCCTGCGCAAACGCGGTACTTGACGCGAGCGCAAGAAGCAGAATCGGTACTGAGATAATGATCGGTTTCATATGGGTCTCCTCTTTTTTGCGCCGGCCAAACGTTAGCGCTCGGTAGGAGTTGCCAAACTTAACCCTTAAGGATTTTTGATGTCCGGATATGGTGACGACGCGCTCTTCACGGCTTGGCTGACGGCGAACGGATACTTGCTGCCGGGCGGGGCTGCTTCACCTGCTGTATTGCGCCAGCGCGGCTCAGTATACATCGACGGCACATATGGAACGCGGTTTGTTGGCCAGAAAGCCGGGGGCTACGCTCAGGAGCGTGAATGGCCGCGCTCTGGAGCGTCTGTGGCAGGCGAAACGATCCCAGACAGTGTTGTGCCGTTGGCAATTATTCACGCCAGCTACGAGGCTGCTCTGCAAGAGGCGCGTGAACCCGAAAGCCTATCGATCATCGGCTCTGCTGCTGAGCGCGTGAAGCGCGAAAAAGTCGATGGCGCTGTTGAGGTTGAATATCAGTCCGCTTCGGCGGCAGACTTTGGCACAACGCTTGTGCCGGTCATGACAGCGGTAGAGGGGCTTCTTGCTCCATTCCTCCGCGTTGAGGTAACGGGCGCGGGTGTGGGTCTCTGGAGCATTGGCGGTTAATGGCTAAGCGCTTCAATTACGACAAGATGCAAGGCACGACCAATCGTCTCCTCGACAAGTTCCAGCAAGGCACAGTGCAGCTCAAACGCATTAAGGTCACGCCTCCTGCGAACAATTGGGAAGAAGGCACCGAAACCGAAACCATCTGGACGCTCAAGGCTACGGTAAAGCGCGTTCACCAGCGCTATGAGAACGGAACCCTGATCGTAGAGACAGGCGACATTCTCACTGTGGCGACGAAATGCACGCTGATCAAAGATGAAGGCGAAGACGTCACGCCGGTTGAGCAGGCCTTCGCGCCGGAGAACGGCGATCTGCTGATTATCGACGGCGCGTTGCGCGCCATCGACAATATTACGCCATTGCCGGGGGCAGGTGTGGCGAGTACGTGGAAGCTTTGGAGTAAGGCTTAGCCGCCCATCGCTAGTATAGCGTGGCAGCCTCTATCCTTATTGATGAAGCTGAGGGTTACATGGGTCGCGCTAACCCACGCAGGAGGACCTTCCTCGAAGTCTACACCTTCCACAAAGCCACGAGATGCAAGCTCGGCTTTGATCTCAATGGTTGTTCGCCCGCGGCGAATGAACTTAATTGGCACCACGTCAGACATCCCTCTTTTGCGTTATAGAAGCAGGACTTTTATTCATGCTCAAGAGGCTAACCCAACGCGATCTACTCCTAGCCCTCGCCAGCGAACGGCAGGCAACGCTTGTCGAGGAATGGCTTGCAGCGCTCCTGTCGATCAAGAACGGCGTAACTATCAAAGGGCTGGTCGCTGAAATCGAGCGCGGCAATGTTGAAGCAGTCGTTCGTATGCTCGATATGGATGCATCGCGCTTTGCACGCTTTGAACGAGCTATTTACGACACCTGGAACCAAGGCGGGCAGGCGCATGTGAGTGGGATACCAGCGCTTCGAGCTGGCGACGGAAACCGCGTTCATTTCTCATGGGGCGTTCGCAACATCGCGGCTGAGCAGGCTATACGCAATCATGCAGCAAGCCTAGTAGATGGCCTTGTCGCTGAGCAATTGACCGTAACTCGCATGGTGCTGGTGGACGGCCTCTCGCGCGGCCAGAACCCGCGGCAAACGGCTTTGCAACTGGTCGGGCCGATCAATCGAGCAACCGGCGCAAGGGAAGGGGGCATTATCGGCCTCTCACACCCAAGCGTGGCCACTCTGAACAAGATCTACATGGGCCTGCGCACTGGTGACGAGCAGGCCATGCGCGATTATCTCGGCTATGCGCTGAGAGATAAGCGTTTCGACGGGAATGTGAAGCGGGCTTTGGAGGCTGGCGAGGCCGTTCCGGCTGGCGCTGTCGACCGCATCACAACGGCTTACACAAATCGCGCACTGAAATACCGCGCTGACAATATTGCGCTGACAGAAACGAACGTCGCTCTGGCTCAGGCCAAGACCGACGCATTTCAGCAGCAGATCGATGCGGGAAAGCTTGACGCTCAGGACGTAACCAAAACCTGGGGCGTTTCAGTCAGTAAAGAGAAGCGCGAAGACCATCTCGCAATGGTCGGACAGAGCATTCCATTCGGTGAGCTGTTTACGCTTCCAGATGGAACGCAATGCACCGGGCCTCATGATCCGAGCCTTCCGGCAAAGCATCTCGTGGGATGCAAATGCCCGCCGGTAGAAGTGTCGATCGATTTCACGGCGCAGGCTTTGCGCAAATATCGGGCTCGGGTCGGTGAGTAGCTTTAGCGCTGCCGTTGGCGCATGGGCGAAGAAAGTGCCGGAAGCCATTGATGCCGTTTTCAAGAACTCCGCTCAGAGGCTAACCAAAGAGCTTCAATCTGAGCTTGGGCGCATGGTCTACGACGCTCCTGCGTCACCTTCTGGCTATCAGCGCACCGGCTTTCTGCGGTCCTCTCTGGTGGCTTCGACGGAAGTTATGCCTCAACTCACTCAAGATAACCCCGGCGCGTCGACCAACAGTGACGCGCTCGGCTCTGTCATGCTGGTAATCAATGGCTGGGAAGGTGGGGAAACACTCTATCTCGGTTACACCGCCAAGTATGGCGCACACGTGCATTTTGGGGCCAACGGCACGGTACCCAAGCCTTGGGTGACGCTTACCGCTCAGCGTTGGCAGCAGATAGTCAAAGAAGAAGCGGCGAAGGTTAAGCAGGCCTTTGGTTTGTAGGAGCGCTTATGTCCATCCCAAGCATCGAAACCAGAATATTCGAGGCCATTAGGACGCGGGTGAGCTCCCTTCCAATGGCAGTAACCTACGAGATCATCTGGACCGAGGGCGCTGAACTTACTCTAGAGCCTTCGAAGCGCTATTTACGATGCACGTGGACACCAAACGCAACCCAACGCATCGCGATCAATTCGGCAGGGCAGCATCGTCGTCCCGGCGTACTTCAGATTGATGTCATCGCCCTCAAAAGTCAGGCCGCTAGTGTCGCTAGAGAGGTTGCAGGTCAGGTCGCGGCGCATTTCCCCGCGGACCTAAGCCTAGAGTTTATGGGGGTCCGCGCTCGGGTAACAGCGGCTCCTTCGGTTTTTAGTCCTTTCATAGGCACGCATGTTCAGGTGCCGGTTTCTATCCTGATTGAGGCATTCGCCTAAATAGCGCCCCTTCTTCTCAGGCTTTTCAGTGCCGTTAGTGGCATTTCCTTTTACCACTCACCAAACCTACGGAGGCCGCAATGGCTAACGATCTCTATCCTGTCGCCGGGATGCGCATCTTCATTGGCGGCGCTATCTCAGTGCCTTCAGTCGACATGACCGAAGCTGACTTTCAAACGGCGCTGGCGTCTGCTGTCGAAATCGACGGCTGGACCCAGTGCGGCGCTCTTGGCGACAATGCTGCTGTCATTACTCAGGCCCTCATCAATCGTGGTCGCGACTACAAGATGAAGGGCACGGCCAACGCGGGCTCGATGCAGAACGTCTTCGCCGCCATTGACGATGATGTCGGTCAGATCGCGCTCATCGCTGCAGCTCAGCCAGCCAACAAAAACAACTATGCAGTCAAGATCGTTGGCAATGACGCGCCAGCACCAAAGTCGGCAGCCGTCACGATCTCTAACGCTTCTCCGGGCGTTGTTAGCTGGGCGAACCATGGCCTCGCTAACGGCACCAAGGTGAAGTTTTCAACCGCTGGCTCTTTGCCAACCGGCCTGACTGCGGACACCGAATACTATGTTGTGGGCGCCGATACCGGCACGTTCAGCGTATCGGCAACAAAGGGCGGTTCTGCCATCAACACCACGGCAGCAGGGTCCGGCACGCATACGGCGACAACCGTTCCTGAGCCCTCCGAGCGCCTGTTTGCGGCGATGGCAATGTCTGCCTCTGATGGCGGCGGCGAAGCCAACACCGTGCGCACGCTCAACGGCACGCTCGAAATCAATTCCAACATCGTTGTCGTAGGTCGTCGCGGCTAATGGATATCAACTCAATCAGGCGCGATAGCGCCTCTATCGAAGCCGGTCAGTGGATCGGTGATATTCCGGGCTTTGGTGATGTGCGCTTCAAGGTGCGCGGCCTCACCAGCCCAACCGCTGTGGCCCTCCGCTCCCGTAAAGAGCGCAAGGTTCCTATTGAAGACCGCGAGCGCGACGGCTCACTCAAGCCTCAAGTTGCCCTTCGCCTTATGGGCGAGATCCTGCACGAAGCCTGTCTGCTCGATTGGGAGGGCATCACGGACGGCGAGAAGCCGGTCGCTTACGATAGCGAACAGGCTAAGGCATGGCTGACCGATCCGGACTTCATGAGCTTTGCTGATGCTGTCGCCTATGCCGCTGGCGTGGTCGATCGTACACGTGCAGGGCAGACGGAAGCACTGTCAAAAAACTCCGCAGCGCCGTCGCGTGGGAAATAACGCACGGCGCGGAGTATCGCGAATGGATGGACGGCGGGCCTCTGCCGTCCTGTTCTCACCTGCCAGAGCTTTTACCCGGCGCTGAGCAGTTCTTAGATGCCTTCTGGCACCTTTCAGCAGATCGACAGATCGGAATGCAGGCGGGGCCAATCCCATCGGCTTCAATCGACCGTTGGGCAGACCGCAACGGGCTCGATCCCGACGAATACCATCTTTTCACACACTGCATTCGCGCCATGGACGCTGAATGGCTGTCAAAGGCAGCAGAGCTTTCCGGCAAGGAACGCCCTGACAAGCCCAAACAGCCGGCCCGCAAAATGTCGACTGAGCTTTTCGATGCGATTTTCGGAGTGACCCACGATGACTGATATCGCAGAACTCGGCTTGGTCGTTCGCTCTGATGGCGTAGTGGTGGCTTCCCAGCGGCTTAAAGACCTTGAAGGGCAGGCGGGCCACACCGAAAAGGCAATGGCTCTTCTGGGTCGTGCAGCTGCTGCCGCGATGGCTGCGTTCAGCGTTGGCAAGCTGATTGAATATGCAGACGCTTGGTCCGACATGCAGAGCCGGGTTGGCGCCGCGATCAAGAGCATGGACGCAGCCCCGGCGATGATGCAGCGCATTGTTGACATCGCCAACGCTTCCTATTCCCCGCTTGCTCAGACCGCAGAAATCTACGCTCGCAACGTAGGCGTGCTGCGCGACCTCGGCTTGGGCTCTAAGGAAGCCGCTGACTATACCGAAAGCCTCAACCACATGCTGGTGATCACCGCGACGCGCGGGGAACGGGCGACATCGGTACAGAACGCGCTTTCTAAGGCCATGGCTATGGGCAAGCTGACTGGCGAAGGGCTTGAAAGCGTTCTCGCTAATGGCGGGCGCGTTGCTGAGGCACTGGCAAAAGAACTCGATACCAACGTCAACGGCCTGCGCAAGCTTGCCAGCGAGGGCAAGATCACAAGCGGCGTAATCTCGAACGCTCTGCTCAAGTCGCTTGAAGATGTGCGGGTCGAGGCGGGTGAAATGTCCGCAACCGTGTCTGATGCCTGGGTCATTATGAATAACAACGTGACCGCAGCGATCGGCACGTTTGATAAGGCTTATGGCGTTTCGGGTAAGCTGGCTGAGGGCATCATCTTCCTTGCCAACAACCTCGATATGGTCGTCGCGGGTGCGGCTGGCCTAGCTGCTGCCATTGGCGTGGTG
Organism: Devosia sp. MC1541; assembly: GCF_012847305.1. Lineage (NCBI taxonomy): Bacteria > Pseudomonadati > Pseudomonadota > Alphaproteobacteria > Hyphomicrobiales > Devosiaceae > Devosia > Devosia sp. MC1541. Next base: position 99,655 of record NZ_JABBDZ010000004.1, on the reverse strand, counting down.
TTCGCGCCTGCGGTCGTTGCAGCAACGGGCGCGATGTGGGCTTTCACCGCATCGCTCTTGGCAAATCCGCTCACCGCCGTTGCTGTAGTCGTCGCTCTGGTAGTGGCGCGAATTGTGACCCTCATTCAAGAAGTTGGCGGACTCGGTAACGCGTTCCAACATGTTCAGATGACCGCAATGGACGTTTGGGAGCGCATCAAGGCTGGCGGGCAGTCGCTGGCCGATGTGATGCAGGGCATTGCCCTTGCAATCCAAGGGTCGTTTATCCGCGCTTGGGCTGCCATTGCAGAGGGGTTTGCAAATCTAATCGGATCGCTCGGCGGTGCCGCAGGTATGCTTGGCCTCGATGCTTCGGGCGCTGCGGCTTACGCGAAGAGCTTGCACACCGCTGCGGCGTCCTATGAAGCTGGGTCTTCAATCGCATTCAACAATGCAGGGCGCAACTGGAGCAAGGCAACTGGCCCGTCAGCTCAAAGGGACATCATTGGGCAGGGGACAAACTGGAAAGAGTTCAACGGCATGTTCAATGCCGGAAACGACAACGGCCTTGGTGGCGGCGCTATCGGTGCTGCGGGAATTGGCGGGGGTGGCGGCGGCAAGCGCGATGCTTACGGCGATCTCATACGCGGTGCGCGTGAATTCATCGACGCCAAGAACCTCGAAATTCAGACTCTCGGCATGGCGACAGAAGCCGCAGCGCGGATGCGTCATGAGCAAGAGCTTCTGAACAAGGCTGCAAATGACAATATCGCCCTGTCTCCAACGATGCGGGCTGAGATCGCCGGTATCGCTCAAGAGATGGCGGCGACAGAGGAACGCGCTCGCTCCCTCACCGAAACCTACAATTTCGGCAAGGGCATCTTCCAAGGCGTGTTCAGCGACCTTCGGCAGGGGCTCAAGGAAGGTAAAAGCCTCTGGGAGAGCCTCGGCAACGCCGCATTGAACGCTCTCGATAAGATTGCCGAAAAGGCCATGAACATGGCCGCAGAAGGCATCTGGAACATGATCTTTGGCGCATTCACTGGCGGCGGCATGGGCGGCGGAGGTGGCGGCATTCTCGGAGGCATCGGCAAGCTGTTCTCGTTCGATGGCGGCGGTCACACCGGCAGCGGGCCTCGTTCTGGCGGCATGGATGGCAAGGGCGGGTTCCTCGCCATGCTGCACCCGCAAGAAACCGTTGTGGATCACACCAAGCCTGCTAACTCCAATACTGCGCCTCAAAAGTCGGTGGTGGAATTAAAGCTAAGCCCGGAATTGGTCGCCCAGATACTGAACGAGGCTGCTGGCCAGTCCGTCAAAATCAGCCAGGGTATGGTGGAGCCGGTTTCTAAGGCTGTCGACCACATGGCCAACCAGCAGCGGTACGCATAATGGAACGCAAGGTTATTGAGTTCGACGCGGCCCATTTCTTCGCCACGTCCTTTGATTGGCAGATCGATTGGCGGGGGCAGGCAGGGCAGGCGGGCGTCACAGGGTCGGGGCAGGTGGTCTATGGCAGCCAACCACGCTGGATTGCACAGCTGGACTTTGCAACGCTGCGCCGGGATCAAATCAGATCGTGGCGCGGTATCATCAATCAACTGCGGGGACGCTATAACGTCCTGCGCGTCCGTCTCCATGACCCTTTGCAGCCAAGCTGGCAGGAGATCGGCTCGCCTTATCGCGGTCGTCCTGTCCCGCACTCTGACGGGTCTTATTTCAGCGATGGCTCTGGCTATTCTCAAGGCATGACGGCGCCGGTTCTGGAAACGGCACCGGCTGGGGCAACCTCTCTGCGTATTGACGCCAACTATCTCGGCAACTTCATCAGCGCAGGGCACAAATTCTCGGTCAACGACTGGCTCTATGAGGCAGTCGGGATCGAGGGGCAGGGCGAAAACGCAGTGTTGCACTTTGAAATGCCGCTGCGCCGCCCGGTGTTTGCGGAAGAAGAAATCAACCTCAACGCGACGTGCTTGGTGGCGCTTGAGGGGGATTTGACCGGCGCTCTGCGGGTTGAGCCCGGTGATATTGGCGCACCGAGCCTGTCTCTTGTCGAATGGGTGGGGCCGGGTCGCTCATGAGCATTCCAGCAGAAATCGCGCAGCGCCTAAACGATGAGGTGGTGGGCGCTGTTATTTTGATCGAGATCGACAGTTCCGAAGGATTTGTTCGGCTCTATCCGGGCGAAGCTGGGGTGTTCGAGAGCGCAGACAGCAAGAGATGGATCGGCTGCACACTGCTGCGCATGGGGGCAGTCAAACTCAGCAGCAACGGGGCAGCGCCAACTTGGGAAGCATCTCTATCCTATGTTCATGATCCAGACCGCACCGACCTCTTAGAGGTGATCCGTAACTACGGCGTTGCGGCTATCAATGGCCGCAAGTGCAATCTCTACTTTCAGTATTTCGGCAAGACCGAAGAAATGTATGCGCCGATCTGGACACCGATCCTGCTGCGGTCTGTGACCATGCGCAGGCTCGTCTATAACATCGTCGGGCCATCCGAGCGTTCTGTGACGCTGATCTGCGAGGGACCATTCCCATTGCGTTCGAAGCCGCTCAATGGTCGTTACTCGGATGCTGACCAACGCCGTCGCTACCCCGGTGATCCGAGCCTGGAGTTCATGCCGACACACGGTTTCGACGATCAACCGCTGTTCGGGCTCTAAGATGGATCACGTCACAAAGCACCTTCAGCGTTGGATGCGCTCGGAGTTCAAGTGGGGCGAGCTCGACTGCACCCTTGCTATTGCCGATTATGTGCGCGATGTGACCGGCAAAGACCCGGCTGAACCCTTTCGCGGTCGCTACTCTACGCGAGCCGAAGCCGTTGCGCTAAGTGGGCTCGATAACGGGCTAAACACCGTGTTTGCGGGCGGCGCTGAACGGCTCGGCCTTACGCCAACGGATAACCCCAAGCGCGGCGATGTGGCAGCGCTCAAACAAGGCGGCATCGAGTTCGGTGGGCTTTATCTCGGCAGCCGCTGGGCCGTGTTCTCTCTCGACGGGCTCCTGCTCTTAGACAATCCGACAGTTTTGGCCGCTTGGTCGGTTAGAGGATAAGCACAACATGCTCTTGCGCCTGTTCCGGGCTGCTCTTCTGGGCGGCACGATGCTTTTTGCCGTCCCTACGCTGGCTATGGCTGACCCTATCTCGGTAGGCATCCTTGGCGCGATGGGCTTTAGCGGCGCGGCTGGCCTGATGGCTCCGACCGCCGTTCTTATGAGCCTTGTCGGCAACGCCATCATGGCGGCGCTGCCGGGCTTCCTGCTCAACCTCGCCATTGGTGTTGGCCTGACCATGCTGGTGAGCGCGCTAACACCGCAAAAACACGTGCAGATGCAGGACCCCGGCGCGCGTATCGTCAACTTGCGCCAGTCTATTCAGGATCGATCGAAGTCGTATGGTTTGGTGCGGGCTGGTGGGCCGGTCGCGTTTTGGAAGGCCAAGGGCGGCAAGCGTTATGTCGTCGTGCTGCTGAATACCGGGCGGATCGACGGCGTTCAGGAATACCACCTCGATGAAACAGTCGTGACGCTCGATGATAATGGATATGTGCAGCAAGACCAATTCAACGTTATCGGTTGGGGGCGCCAGCCAATGGTGCGCATTGGCTCATTCCTTGGCGCACCGGGCCAGACCGCTCACCCCTACATTACCAGCGCATTTAGCGAATGGACCGCCAACCATAAGCTGCAAGGTATTGCGGGGCTTGTTGGCGTCTTCCAAAACCCTGCGCCTGAGCAGTTCCAGAAGATCTATCCCAACGGTCGAGAGCCAACGCTGAACGCGGTTTTCCGTGGCACGCGCGTCTATGATCCGCGCGACCCGACACAAACCCTTAGCAATCCCGCGACCTACAAATACTCGACCAATGCCGCACTGGTGATTGCCGACTGGATTGTTAGCCCCGATGGCTATGGCCAACAGGTGGATTGGGCAGAGGTTGCCGAAGAGGCAGACATTGCTGACAGCCTTATTCGTCGCCGTGACGGATCTTGGATTAAGAAATGGCAGCTCTGCGGCACCTATTATTTCGGGCAGACCCGCGAGGAAGTGCGCAAGCAGCTCGCCGCCGCGTGCGATGCCTGGTTCTATGACCGGCCAGACGGCAAAGTTGGCTTTAAGGTTGGCCGCTGGATGGAGCCGCGCGTCACGCTGCGCGCCGAACACATCAACTCGATAAAACTTGGCGAAGGTCAGGACGGTGAAAACCAGACCAACGCCATGACGATTGAGTATGTCGAGCCGTCTGCCGGCTTCCGCCAAACACTCTCTGCCGCTGTGTCGATCGCTGATGGCGAGGAAACGGTTCTAGGCTCTGCAGCGGTTCATTGGATACCGAACCACACCCAAGCCTGCGCGGTAGCGAAAAGGACCCTCCACGCGTCCCGTGCACCGTACGACATCACGTTGAACACCAAGCTTTATGGTTTGCTGCTCATGCCGTCGAACAAAGACGATGCAACCCGAATATTCGCGGTCGATGCGCCGGAGTTTGGAATTTCCGGCAATTTTGAAATGTCGGATTGGGAGTTTGCGCCGGATGGCATGTCCATCAACATCACCGGGAAAAGCACCAAACAATCCGACTGGCCGTTTGATGGGCTTACGGATGAACCGGAGCCAACCGCGTTTAACGACATTGGCGGCAGCGAAACGGTTGCTGACCCAACCAACGTAACACTCGCTTCGCCTGCTGCTGGCGCTCTGCACGTTACTTTCGACCCGCCATCTCGGCCAAGCCTGCTGCAAAAGGTGCGTTATAAGGCTGTGTCTTCGTCCGATTGGAACGAGGTCACGGTCCCATCGTCACAGACGTATCTCACCATCAACGGCCTGCCACCAGGGACACCCTATCAGGCTCAGGTGCAGTTCAGGACTGCTACACAAGTCAGCAGCAATTGGGTAGCGTCAACACCGTCGAGTATCAATATTGCCTCGACTTCAACACCTCCGGGCCCGGTAACTTCGCCATCGGTGACGGGCGGAGCAGGGCAAGCAACCTTCTCTTGGACCGCGCCAAACAGTCCGAACTACGTTGGCGCTCAGATTTTCATCAATACCACAAACACATTCCCGACCGGCACGCCAGCGGCGACCGAATATGGGCTTCCGAACGCTGCCGACAGCCGTGTTGTTTCGGGCCTTAGCGCTGGCACCAAATACGGCTGGATCGTCGCTATCAACTCAAATGGCGATAGGGCCGATCCCGTAGCGACCGGCAGCTTCACCGTCACCTAACCCGCACTCACATCATCGACCTTTCGCCCGCCTCTGAGCGGGATTTTTTGTTTTGGGGCAAGCCATGACGCTCGATATTGATACCGTTTTCCGCGACAGCAAGGTCAAGAACGATCCACACAGCGGTGAACACTGGCCCGATAAGCCAGAGATCCGCGCACTTCTGAAGATGATCCAGAACAGCGGTGGTCAAGCGGTTACCCGCAACACAGTCACCGCTCTGAATGCCGTCACGCCGCCCAATGAGAACTATATGGGCGTGGTGCTAACCGGAGCGGATGCCGGCTACTACAGCCGTTTAGACGGCGCATGGGTTAAAGGGCGGGGGTTTACTGATACCGCAGCGCGGCTGACGAACGTTGCTGGCACGGGAAATGCACCAACGGCTTCCACAGTGCCAGGCGTTGATCCGGCACAAGCGGTGATGCTGTTCTTCACGCCGCGGTACCGCAATACTGGCGCCATGACGCTTTCGGTGAACGGCGATGCAGCAAAGCCTCTGCTAACGTTCGATGGCCAGCCAATGGAAACCGATTTCCTCAAGGCCGATGCGACCATCCCTGTCTATGACAATGGGACAGAGTACCGTCTGCTTTGGGATCATCGTTGGGAGGTTCTGGCGGCACAAACGCGCGCGGACAGGGATGCTGCTATTGGGGCACGTGGCGGCGCGGAAGTGGCGCAGGGGGCCTCCGAAACCGCACAGGACCTTTCCGAGGCGGCTCGTGACCTGTCCGAACAATATGCCCAGGATGCTTTTGAGAATGCGACAGGGTTGCTGTTTGCGGATCAATCCGATGCGACAGGTGGGGTTAACACGACCAAGGCCATGAATGCGCTGCGGGTCCGTCAGGCAATCGACGCGCAGAGCGGCGGCGTTTCGCTCATCAACTATATAGGCAACGCCAGCCCTGGCACTGCTGCGCAGGTCAACGATGCACTCGACGCCGTCCGTTCTCGAGGTGGCAGCGTCGAACTGCCGGCAGGAAAAGAGATCAGCGTTGACCAGACGATCGTCATTACAAGTGGTGCGAGTAGCCAGAACCCGGTACGACTTTTTGGTCTAGGGTCAAAGGGCTCATTCCTCGGGTACAAGCCAGCTACGTTTAAGCGCGCACCAGGCTTTTCTGGTCCTATGTTTACCGCCCATGGGAGAGGGTTCGAGTTTGATGGCGTAACCATCGACGGCGATCGTCAAAATGGGCACGGCATTCAGATCACCCGTGGGTTTGAGGCCGCTTTCCGCCGCACGCGCATAATCGGGGTAGTTGGCTTCGGCATCTTGGGTATGGCGCTTTCGAACACCCTCTTCGACCATGTGTTTATCGATGAAAGTGGGTACACGAAAAACTGCGCCGATGGGGCAATGACATCTGGGTCGAGCCAGTTCACTTCCGCGTCGACCACATTCGGGCCGCAGGACATTGGGGCGACAATAACCGTCCCAGGGGCCGGTGTGGCTGGGGCCGATCTAAAAACCCGAATTGCGTCAATTGTCTCGCCTACGGTTGTTCTCCTGCGCGCCCAAGCAGCAACAACAGTGAGCGAAAAATTCTGCGTTTGGGACGCGGCTGCCCTGCGAATTACAGGTAACGGGGATAGTGCAGAATATGTCTCCAACACCACACAGCTCCATCACGTCCACCTAGAGCGGAACAGAGGCATCGATCTCGACCTGGGCTGGGGCAATGACAATGATTGCTACGCAGAATTCACCCAGATCAGCAACCTCCACATCGAGGCGACGGGGCTGGGCGGAACCGATCCAACAAGCACCAAGTCGCGTCCGCTAATCCGGGCCGGCAATGTCCGAGGGCTTTATAGCGTGAATGCTTTCACCTACGGTGGTTCCGGCCCTCACATCTTGTATGAGAAGCTAAGAGACGCTGGCGCCAATGCGGTCAACGGTATCACCTTTGTGGGCGGTCGCATGCTTGGGCATGTTAGCAACGGCGCCATAACTGCTGAAACGCCGGATCGCCTTGTAGACCTTGTTTCGGGCAGCGAGGCGAAGTTTACCGACGTGCAATTTGATACGGCGCTGCAAGAGCACATTCGGGTTCGATCCACGTTCGGGGCCGATGTTTCTGTCAAAGGTGACAGCCACACGACGAGGTCCGGAGCTACAGCAACATTTCTTCGAGATGATCGTGCTGATACGGAATCCGCTCGGAAGGGGAGCCGGCTCAATGGCTGGAGTTCATCCGGCGACACCTTTTTGGAAAAGGCAGCCGGCGCAGCTCTCGCCGTAATCTCCTCGCTTGCGGGCCAAGTTGCGCAACATCGCTTCAGGAGCGGTGCCTCGGGCCGCTGGGATTTGGGCAAGACGGCCGATGCTGAAACCGGCAGCAATTCAGGTTCGAATTTTGTGCTGCTCAGGCGCTCGGACGCAGGGGCGAACCTGGGCGCTGTTATGACCGCCAATCGCTCAAATGGTATTGTGAGTTTTGCGGGCATGAGTATTCCGACAAAGCTCGGCGTGCCATCCGACGCAGATTTTGATACCGCACCACCAGTTGGCACCTTGGTCTATAACGCCGCAAATGACCGGATCTATGTGAGAGGAACTGGCGGTGTGTGGCGCGGGGTACAGGCAACCTAGCAGCTGCTAGGTTGCGCCCCTTGTGGTTACCTCGATCACACTTTCACGCCAATCAATCTTAAGCTTGGGGCTTCGATAAAGCGATAAATTGCCGTAGGCACGATGATCGCAACGAAGACAGCGCCAAAGAATACGAGCACTGGAACATTGAAACCAAGCTTTGCAGCCACAAAAGGCACTGCCGGGGCGAAAATCGGATGGAAGAGATAGATCGCATAGCTAGCAGCGCCTAGCACTATCGCCCACGATGGCACTCTTGCCCCATATTTTCGATCGGCTGCGACAACTCCGAAGACGATCGCGACGGCGGGCAATCCTCGGGTGAGCAAATCAGGCGCCAGCGGCAACATAGTGTCTAGTGAAAGGATGAGAACGAAGCCGACACCAATGGCTGCTAATGCAATACGTTCATCAAACCGCCGGTCCATGATCAAGCGCGCGATCAGCATTCCCGCGAAGAACTCCAGGACGATGGGGTCCAGCAGAACAAGAATGGGCGGGGTGTTTGATGTTTTGAACAGGGAAATCAGTGCAACTGCAGTCATGACCGAGCCGACAAACGCATAGATGTTTACGCGCATCGCAAGCGCGATCGCAAATACGATGTAGAAGAACGCCTCAAAGTACAAAGTCCAGCCGACGCCCAGCAGTGGCTCCACGCGACCATCAGAGTTGTAGTCAGGGATCAAGAGATAGGATTTAGCGATAGACGCGAAATCTAGTCCTGAGTGGAGGACAGCGACTGGCAACGCCAGAAGCACCAACAGGTTGAGGCTCGTTGCTAGCCAATAAAGCGGCAGAATGCGCTTCGCTCGCTTAAACAAGAACTCGCCACCAGACACTTGCGAACCGTCACGGCGAGCCGAAGCCCAAACCATTACAAACCCGCTTATGACGAAAAAAATATCTACACCTACGATGCCACCCTTCCACACCGGAAAAGACGCATCCAGTCTCTCGTTCACGTAAAACGACGCGTGTGTCAGCAGCACCAATAGTGCTGCAATGAACCTTAAGCCCTGCACCCCAGCGAACCGCTGTTTGACGACCTGACCCATAATTGTGCCCCCTAAGCATCGCTCAGGTTATACACAAGTCCAAAGGCCCTGCGTAGACTATGCCTTTATAAGATTAACTTCCGGGCGGCTCAGAGCTGACGGCCGAGAAGCCATGCCAATTAGAATCCCTACGTAGATGTTGATTGGCCAAACCTCCACTGAGGTAATTGTGAGGCCTGCGACCGCAAGGACCAGCATCATTGCAACGTAAACCCATCTATCCCGACCAGCATTTAACCACGCTGCTTTGGTAAAATAGAAGAAGATCCAGAGCGCCACACAACCTAGCGGGATGCCTAATTCGAAAACATATTTTAAAAACACATTGTGAGGTTCGTTCCAGATCGAGCCTGATTGGGCAAACACCTCTCCTAAACCGCTTCCGGCGCTGCCCAGGCCAAAGCCAGTTATAAGTGCGCCCGGAAATTCAGTCCAGTATTCAGCGAAACCCAGATACGAAACCGACCTGCCACGTAAGCGATCGTCGTAGACGAGGGCCCAGAATTCGGTACTGACTAACCCGCCTGAGAAGAAATCCAATAGTGCGACGCCCAGTACGGTAATATATATTCCGACTACAAGCCTTGCCTTAGACTGCATAAGGAAAGTCAATAATGGAACCGCAAATATGATTATAAGGAATGTTCTGGTTAGGGATGAATAGCACGCTCCGACTGCGACCGCCCAGAGCAGCAAGCGCTTTGTTTTGCTAAGTCCAGACTTGAATATCGCATACATCGCCAGGACACATGCGGCTGTACCTAGGTGGAATGCTCCCGACAGAAGGCTTAGGGACCTGATCTGATTATCAATTACATTGCTGTAAAAGTCAGAAGATTGAGCGTTCAAAAGGGCCTGGTCGAAGCTGTCGAAGTAAAATCTCTGCTTGATGCCATAGAGGCAGACATAGATTAAGCTGAAGACGATTGAGGCGCGGATAAATGAGTGGTTCTCGTCTTTGATATGCCGGCCGACGCTTATGGCAACGAGAAGGACAAATGTTTTTCGGAAGCCTTGAACGGCTCCCTCGATTCCTGGGAAGTTCACGAAGAACGCCCACTGCACAAATGCGTAACCAATCATCGCAGCAATGAGGACATCGAAGCCCGACCGCTTCGAAGTGAGCGTTGACATGAAGTATGCGACTAGTGCCACGTCCACGGCGGCAATTAGTGCCCTTCCCAAAGATGCATCCAGCCCTCGGGCTCCGGATGCAATGGGAGCTAGGACTAGGAGAGCAGATAGCGCAAGAACCGACCATTGCCGCGATTTAGAAGAGGTAGTGGTGAGGCGTTGTGCTGCTGTTGCCATTGGTCATGCCCTTACGAGATAAACCGTTGCTTACATCATTGCGTGTCGGTCCAGAAGCGTGAACAACCCTAATTGCGACGACATCTTGCCCATTCGGCAGCGATGGTTGCGGCGGCAAGTTACGCGCTGCGCAGTTTGTTGAGTTGACGAAATGACTTTAAAGCTGATCCCTCGCTATGCTCAATTCCATCGGGGGTTCGTAATGCGGCATAAAAATCTCTACATCTCGCTCGGGATCACTATCGCCTGCGCAAGTCCGACATTCGCTGAGGCTGTCACAGTAAAAAGAGGGGACACGCTTAGCAAAATTGCGGCGCAAACGTTGGGCGCAGCGGATAGGTGGCCCGAGCTGTGCGAGGCAAACAAGGCTACAATTCGAAACTGCAATAGTCTTCCAATTGGGGTGCAAGTCACGATCCCCGCCGGTGCAGTCGTAAAGGACGCTGTGGCATCCACTGAGGAAGCTGAGCCAAACACAGGTGATGACGCACCTATCGTCGTAAAACTTAAGTGTTCTGACTTGCCCGGAGCGCCTGGCTTTAGCAGAGATATCGCCTTCACTCGGGAAGTCGCAGGCCTCTCATATTCGACAGGCGTTGCCGGCCAGATGAACTACGAAAAGTGGGTCGGCGCGATCAGTGATGATGGCTCGCTTGAGATAACTGGTGAATACATACAGGGCGGACCCGATCTGAAGTCGATCAAGTTCGATGGGACGGCGGACGGAGCAGATCTTGAGGCTTCCGGCACCAGAGGCCCCAGGTCTTGCACTATTGCAAGTGTTAGTCCCTAGTGGTCTTCGTGAAAGAAGCGGCGATTGCCATGGCGCCCATGCCTAGCAGGAGCATGCCTGTCGGGATGCCAATCAGGAGTAGCTCGCTTTTCGCATTTATGGCCACGAGCATAGCTCCAATAAAGCTTCCCGTGAAAAGGACGGCCGCGGCGGTCACCGGAACATTGGACACTTTGTCCGTCTCCTAGCATGAAAGTTAATCTTCGAGGCTAAAGCTTCGGGCGATAGTGTCGCATATGCCGACCGATATCACTAGTTCATAGGCCTCGCTTCTGCGGGGCCTTTTTCATTTCCATCATCACAGGAGGCCTCTATGGCCAAGACTAACGCGGAAGCAACTTTCCGTGCGAAAGCGCCTTTCATCATGTCTAAGTTGCTTGGTGATTTTTCAATCGGCCCCGAAGATGCGGCGGCAATCGTCGGCAATCTCGGCCATGAATGTGGAGGCTTTACCCAGCTGCAAGAGCTGAAGCCGGTTGTTGCTGGCTCTCGCGGGGGGTACGGCTGGGCCCAATGGACGGGCCCGCGTCGTCGTTCCTATGAGGCGTATTGCAAGCGCACTGGCAAAGACCCAGCGTCTGATGAAGCGAACTACGCCTATCTCTGGATTGAGCTAAAGGGCATTGAGGGTTCAGAAGGTCAGGCCATTGCCAAGACCGTTGCTGCTAAGGGCCTCGATGCAAAGGTTGAGGCTTTCGAAAAGGCGTTCCTGCGGGCAGGAGTGAAGCACTACCCAAGCCGGAAGAAGTACGCCGGAATTGCTCTCGCCGCATGGCAGATCGCTGGCAAGCCGGTTGTGAAGCCGACGCAGACGGCAACTGGCAAGGAGCCCGAGCCGATAAAACCCAAAGTGCCTATCAGTGTTGCAGTGCTCGCACTGGCCCTCCTCGTGGGGGCCTTTTTGTTTTTCACCCTTCCCATTTTCCCGCGCTAAGGAGGCGTCATCATGGGTGCTCTAACAGGTATCGTTGCGCAGTGGATCTTCCGGCGCATACTTGAACTTGGCGGGTTGCTCGCCGCTGGCCTAACGGCGTGGAACGGCCTGCCGCCAGAAGTGCAGGGGGCCATCATTGGGCTGCTCGGCACCAAGTGGGAACAGATCAGCCTCGGCACTGCCGTTGGCATTGGCGTTGCGCTCTGGGGCTATGCCTGGAGCTTCATCAGCACCGTTAAGCCTCATGTGACTGTAGACGGTCGCCAGACGCCGATTTCGTCGCTTCCGAACAACACTGCGGTGCTTGTCGAGGAAACTGCACGAACGGTGCAGCAGAAGCGGCAAACCCTCTTCGACATCATCGGCGGGTTGTTCAAGCGCTAAGCAAAGCGGCCCGCTGCAGAAGGGTGTAGTTTCTGCAACGGGCCTGACCAAAACGCCAGCTAGGAGCAAGGCGAATGGCTAAGACGGTTCAATGGGCTGAGTCGGTGAAGGGGCGGTAAATGGCTGGGTTGAAATTCGACAGCACGATAAATCTCGGCCACGTCATCACCCTAGGGGGCGTCGTCGTTACGATGATCATGGGCTGGTCCAACATGGATACCCGGCTGCGATCCGTTGAGAAGACGCTAGAGACGGTTACGACCACGCTCATTGAGCAGGTGCGACAGGGGAGCGAATTACAGGCGCTCACACAGCGCGTAGAAAGGGTGGAACGAATTGTCGACGCCCGTTGAGCAGGTTGTTTGCCCTCACCACGGCGTGCCGGCCAATTGGGACTGGATGCCGTATAGATGCGCCGGAAAGCTTCAGATCGCCTACCGCTTCGATTGCTGCGACTTTCAGCTTCACGTTAGCGGCTTGCCAGTGCCAGGTATCCACAGACCCCTTCCTGAAACCGCACGTTTGAAGCCGTGAATTGACGTGTTCCGCTTTTGTTCTCATAAATCGAGCAAATCGGAGAATCGAAAAATGAGCTTAGCGATCAAAGTTGGACCCGCTGTTCAAATCAGACGGCTGTTCGATACCGGCCTCGAAGCAGACGACATTGTCAAGCTTACAGGCTACGCGCCTGTCGTGGTGCGGAATGCCCTTGCGGTTAAGCGGCCCCTCAAAAAATGAGCATGACGCCAAGCAGGCGACAGCTAGAAGCGTATCGCCTCCATCACGCTGCCGACGAGGGTAGGGTCATCATCTACAGGTGCGGTTGCTGCAAGCGGGAAACTGCCTTACTGGCAGCTGACCTGCTGGAGATCTATGACCCTGAGATGATGGTTTATCAGCCGCCGTCACGGTGCGGGTTTTGCAAAGCATCTGGCCGGATGACGGTCAGGTTTCATATTCCCACACGCTTTGATTACGGCACGCTTCGGCTCAGGCGTCCTGCCGGTCGGCGCCAGCTTTGGAAATGGGAAATGTATGGCCCGGATATGGTGAAGTCGTCTTAGGTCACGGGTCCGACTTCTTGCCTACGGCTACAATCTCGAGCGCGCCATCGGGGAGGGGCCTTTGCAGTCCGATTGCGAGCTCTTTCGGTCCGGTAAGCCACATCTCGATCTCATCTGGGTCCGTGAGGATCACCGGCATAGCTTTGGGATGAATGGCACCAACAACGTCATTCGGCGTGCAGGTGAGGAAGGCGAAAAGATCGATGCCTTCCTCAATGCCGGTCTTTGCCTTGCGAACGCCGTTCCATCCTTCAAGCCAGATCCCGGCAAAGAATGCCAGCGGCCTCGATTGGTCGAGGGCGAACCAAGTGTCGCCAAGCTTCTTGCCATCCGCGCCTGCGCGGCTGTCATATTCAGAGAAGCTGGTGAACGGAACCAAGCACCTGTTCTCGACGCCCATCCAGCGGCCCCAGTGCCGGTTCCATTTGTCTTTCTCGGGATCGTAGATATTGCGCACGTTGGTCGTGCCTGCATCAGGCCCCATACGCAGCAGCTCTGTGAAATCGACAATCTGCCCTTTGGCTTCTAATTTTTCAGCGCGCTTCTTCGCGTTCTGCATCAACGCAAACTGGCTCGACGGCATTCCCCAGCGAGCCATCGCTAGTTCTCGGCCATCGGGAGTGTTCCGAACGATCGGCGCAAGATAGTCAGGGAAGATGCTAGGCTGCGGCTCAAGGTTGCCGACGCTCGAATGGACGCGGGTTAGGTCGCTAACCATCGCTGTGATCGCGGATCGGTTGCTGGTGTGGCTATACAGGTTGCACATCTGCGCGCTTCTTTCGTCGGTCGAGCTCCTGAACCTGACGATCAAACTCTTTCAGCATTGTGCTGGCTGCATCGTCATCAACGGGTTTCAACAGAAGCACCTTATCAGTTGCCTCTCCCAATGCAGCAGCGATGCTTGTGGTATTCGGTACGCGAGCCATGTCGCAGACTACAGGCACTTGCCACGCAGATGCAACGTGGCCTGCTCTCCGCCCTGCACCTCTCGTTTCTCCATTACCGTGAACTAAGGGGGAACGGCTGACGGTCAAAAGGTTTGACAAAACCACAGCTATCCCATTGATACATAGTGACGAGTTTGACAGTTTTGGCAGCGCTTAACCGTTGGGAATAAACGACAATTGCGCGGTCTCCAAAACCGAGGGTCGTGGGTTCGAGTCCCCCAGCCCCTGCCAGGCACTAAATTGACTGTCGAGTGATCCAGTCTTTTTATCTCACCAACATCGTTCAATGATTTGAAGCGCCATTGCGCTTGCCTCGCTTTGATCGCTGTCTTATCGACGGGCGGCAGCGGAGTTTTAGCGTGGTTTCCATCTATTATATCAATTTGGCCTCTCGTCCGGATCGTCGGGAGTTCATGGAGCATCAACTGGTCGGCCTTGGCCTGGTTGGGACGCGCATTGAATCGGCGACGCCTGATGATCTGACGGCTGAGCAGCTGGCGCTCTATTGTAATAGTGAGAAGCCAAAATATCTGCGGCCGCGTGAGCTGGCTTGCACGATGAGCCATGAGCGCGCTTGGGCGGCAATGCTGGCCAATGGCGATGAGCGCGCGCTGATCTTGGAAGATGATGCTGAGCTGTCCAGCATGCTGCCGCGCCTGCTCGCCGAGTTGGATGGAATCGACATTGATATCCTGCGCCTTGAGGCGACGGGGCGTCGTTTGCGGCTTCTGCCTAAGGTGCAAACCACGGCTGGTGGTGTTGATCTCCATCCCTTCCGGTCCACCCCTATGGGTGCGGCGGGCTATATAGTGAATGCGCGTGCGGCAAAGGCTCTGCTCGGGCATCCGGCGTTTCGTGTGTTGCAGACGGATTTGGTTCTCTACAATCCGTTTGAGGCGCCGGCGAAGTCATTGTCTCGTTTGCAGACGCTGCCGGGGATGGTGTGCCAGCTGGGGCAGGAGCATCCGGTTATGCGTTCGGTGGGCAAGAGTGACATTGCCCATGTCGAAGAGCGGCACGCGTTTAAATTCAAACACCCCATCCAATTCCGCTGGATGCGATTCCGCGATGGCCTGGTTGATGGTTATCGCAACGCGCGCGATCATTTCGCTAATCGGAAAAACGGATTGTTCCGGAAGGCGATTCCATTTGCCGGCGCGGACGGGCAGGGACGGTAAAAACTATTCCGCCGCCATGCGCTGATTGCTTTGGTGGCGGGATTTGAGTTTGTTCAGTTGACGGGCGGCATGACCCAAAAGGGCTGTGCGGACGATTTCGGACGAGGCGTTGGCGCAATCGGCTTTAACGGGCAGGTCGAGCCCATATTCGGTGTCGTTGCCCATGAACGACTCGCGGATACGAACCCGCACCTTGCCGGTGACTCGCCCGGCAATGACTCGGTGCGGTGATGCGTGCAGCAACTGGCAACTGATTACGTCAAATGACATCGGTCTCTCCCCCCAGAGTGTCGAAATGCCGACTACCAACAGAAATTAATTCAATTTCAACCAATCGCCCGCCGCAAGGGGCTTTGGCAGGGTTTTGCACTTATGGTTTACGCGCGGTTGAGGGCCTGGCTTATGGTGTTGGCCAATTCTTGATGATGCCCCTGTTGCATTTGCTGGATAAAAGCTCTAGACAACCGATCTCTAGCCGTGCGGGGGATTCCTGCGCGGCGTTTGGTTTTGCACCAAGTTTGACGAGTTGTATGCCCATGGCCCGCACGAACCCAGTCCAGTTTTTCCAGCAGGTTCGCTCGGAAGTTAGTAAGGTCACGTGGCCTGGTCGGAACGAAGTTGTGATCTCTACGATCATGGTTCTGATCATGGTTATCTTGGCTAGCTTGTTCTTCCTGCTGGCCGACCAGGTCATCTCCTGGCTCGTCTCTATGTTGCTGTCGATCCGTTAAGCGGTTCATTCATTAGCTATTTGGGAGCGGTGACGCTTTATGGCCAAGCGCTGGTACATCGTTCAGGCTTACTCGAATTTTGAGCGCAAAGTGGCGGAAGATATCCGTCAAAAGGTTGCGCAGAAGAAGCTCGAGCACCTGTTTGAAGACGTGATCGTGCCGACTGAGAAGGTCGTTGAGATCCGCCGTGGTCGCAAGGTTGACACCGAGCGCAAGTTCTTCCCGGGCTACGTTCTGGTGAAGATGGACATGACCGATGAGGCATTCCATCTGATTAAGAACACGCCGAAGGTGACAGGCTTCCTCGGTTCTGATAATCGCCCTTCGCCGATTTCGGAAAAGGAAGCGATGTCGATCCTGCAGCAGGTGCAGGAAGGCGTCGAACATCCGAAGTCTTCTATCATTTTCGAAGTTGGTCAGAACGTCCGTGTTACGGATGGTCCGTTTGCCAGCTTTAGCGGCGTCGTTGAGGAAGTGGACGAAGAACGTTCGCGCCTCAAGGTCGAAGTTTCGATTTTTGGGCGTCCTACTCCGGTAGAGCTCGAATACGGTCAGGTCGAAAAGGTCTGATCCAAACCCGTGGGAGTGCCGAGTGGTTGCCAGCCACTCACTAAGGTTCCGACCACGGCGTCATCGCTCACTCCGGTGAGCTTTTGAAAGGACGATACATGGCAAAGAAAATCGTTGGCTACGTAAAGCTGCAGGTTGCTGCCGGTTCGGCAACACCTTCCCCACCGATTGGCCCGGCACTCGGCCAGCGCGGTCTGAACATCATGGAATTCTGCAAGGCCTTCAACGCGGCTACGCAGGAAATGGAAAAGGGTTCCCCGATTCCAGTCGTGATCACCGCCTATGCCGACAAGAGCTTCACCTTCGAAATGAAGCAGCCGCCGGTAACCTACTTCATCAAGAAGGCCGTTGGCCTCAAGGCTGGCTCCAAGCTTCCAGGCAAGGAATCGGCTGGCAAGATCACTGAAGCTCAGCTTCGTGAAATTGCTGAGAAGAAGATGAAGGATCTTAACGCTGACAACATCGAAGCTGCTGTTTCGATGATTGCTGGCTCTGCCCGTTCCATGGGCATTCAGGTCGAGGGCTAATCACTATGGCAAAGATCGCTAAGAAGGTCGCTGCTGGCCGTGAAGGTATCGACCGTACCAAGCTGTATGGTCTCGAAGAAGCCATCACTCTGGTAAAGTCCAAGGCTTCGGCTAAGTTTGACGAAACCGTCGAAATCGCAATGAACCTCGGTGTTGACCCACGTCACGCTGACCAGATGGTTCGTGGCGTTGTTACCCTGCCAAACGGCACCGGTAAGACTGTTCGCGTTGCTGTTTTCGCACGTGGCGCTAAGGCTGACGAAGCTAAGGCTGCTGGTGCAGACATCGTTGGCGCAGAAGACCTCCTGGAAATCATCCAGGGCGGTAAGCTCGACTTCGACCGTTGTATCGCTACCCCAGACATGATGCCACTCGTTGGTCGTCTTGGTAAGATCCTCGGCCCACGCAACTTGATGCCAAACCCTAAGGTTGGCACCGTGACCATGGACGTTAAGGGTGCTGTCGGCGCTGCCAAGGGCGGTGCTGTTGAGTACCGCGTCGAAAAGGCCGGTATCATCCACGCAGGTATTGGTAAGGTCTCGTTCTCGGAAGAAGCACTTCTCCAGAACATCAAGGCTTTCACCGACGCAGTTGTGAAGTCCAAGCCAGCTGGCGCTAAGGGCACCTACGTCAAGAAGGTTGCAGTTTCCTCGACCATGGGCCCAGGCGTCCATGTTGAGCCAGCTTCGGCAATCAAGTAATAAGAATTCTGGGCGGTACGCCGCCCAGTATCGTCCCTCCTGGGGACGTTAAGTCCTGTCCGAGACTGCCGGTGCTGACCAATTTGGGTCCGCTTAATATCGAAAGATGCCAGCATAGATGGGGTGAGAACAATATTCGGTCCGAAAGGGCAGGGTGTGTTCGAACCAGGCCAGTTGCCCTGCCGGGCAGCGCGGTTGACAGGCGTTTAACCGTTGCTCCTCCCTTTTGGGGGAGGGCAGCAATTGGCAATGGCTCAGCATTTATCTGCTGAGCTTTATGTGGAGACTAGCCGTGGACAGAACGGAAAAGCGTGAGCTTGTCGCATCGCTTCAGTCAGCCCTTTCGGGCGCTGGGTCGATCGTACTCGCGCAGAACACCGGTCTGACCGTAGCTAATCTGGAGTCGCTTCGCCGTGAGGTGAAGACTGCAGGTGGCTACGTGAAGGTCGCGAAGAACCGTCTTGCCAAGCTTGCTCTTAAAGAAACCGATCACGCGGACATTTCGGCCCTGTTCACAGGTCCGATCGTCATCGCTTATGCGGAAGATCCCATGGTTGCGCCAAAGCTGGCGCAGAAGTTCGCTGACAAGAACGCAAAGTTTGTCGTTCTTGGTGGCGTGATGGGCCCGACCGCTCTTGACGCGAATAACGTCAAGGCGCTGGCGACTATGCCTTCGCTCAACGAACTGCGCGCAACGCTCGCTGGTATGCTCAAGCAGCCAGCAACCCGTATCGCGTCGGTTATCGTGGCGCCGGCTGGTGGTATCGCGCGCGTGTTGGCCGCTCATGCGGAAAAGAGCAACGAAGCAGCGTAACCCCATTGTCCCTTATGGGACTGGTTTGAACTAACACCTAATAAAGAGAGATTCTCAAATGGCTGATCTCGCCAAAATCGTAGACGAACTTTCCGCTTTGACCGTTCTGGAAGCTTCCGAGCTTTCCAAGCTTCTCGAAGAAAAGTGGGGCGTTTCTGCTGCTGCTCCAGTTGCTGTTGCTGCCGCTGGCGGCGCTCCAGCTGCTGCTGCTGAAGAAAAGACCGAATTCGACGTCATCCTGGCATCGTTCGGCGACAACAAGATCAACGTGATCAAGGAAGTTCGCGCGATCACCGGTCTCGGTCTCGGCGAAGCTAAGGCACTCGTTGAAGGCGCTCCAAAGGCCCTCAAGGAAGGCGTGTCGAAGGCTGAAGCTGAAGACATCAAGAAGAAGCTTGAAGAAGCTGGCGCAAAGGTCGAACTCAAGTAATCTGAGTTTACCCCTTGTATTTGGCGGGGTGGCGCTATATGTGCCATCTCGCCTTTGTCGTTTCTAATAGGGACGATTCGCTGAGCCGATTGGATTGGTTTCAGCGCTAATTTGCGGAAATATATGACGAATTTGGATGTCTCAGGCGCGTTTTAAGCCTTTGAAGACCTCGCCGTGGATTTCTCCACGAGCGGGGGATTGGCGTTTGTAACGAGCAATTGATCTACTTTTCGGGTCGAAAGTGGATTTTGAGATGTCTGCGGCCCAAAATTTTTGACTACCAAGGCATATATCCCGAGCGCCGACGGCTGATAGTCGGGTCTTTGGATATCTGCCTCCGAGACAAGCGAGGGCGTCTACCGGAATTTTGCGATCCGGATTGGTGCCCCAAAACATAAACAGGAGCGTTCATGGCTACCACGTTCAACGGCCGCCGTAAGGTACGCAAGTCCTTCGGCTCGATCCGCGAAGTCACGGAGATGCCAAACCTGATCGAAGTCCAAAAGGCTTCTTATGATCAGTTTCTTCTCGTTGATGAGCCTAAGGCTGGTCGTCCAGACGAGGGCCTTCAGTCGGTCTTTCGTTCGGTCTTCCCGATCACCGATTTTGCCAATACGGCAAGCCTTGAATTCGTTCGTTACGAATTCGAGCAGCCAAAGTATGACATTGATGAGTGCCGTGCGCGCGATATCACTTTCGCTGCCCCGCTCAAGGTCACGCTGCGTCTGATCGTTTTTGAAGTCGACGAAGAAACCAATGCTCGTTCCGTTAAGGACATCAAGGAGCAGGACGTTTACATGGGCGATATGCCGTTCATGACGTCCAACGGTACCTTTATCGTCAACGGTACTGAGCGCGTTATCGTCTCGCAGATGCACCGTTCGCCGGGCGTGTTCTTCGATCACGACAAGGGCAAGACCCACTCGTCTGGCAAGCTGCTGTTTGCTGGCCGTATCATTCCATACCGCGGTTCCTGGCTCGATATCGAATTCGACGCCAAGGATATCGTCTACGCACGTATCGACCGTCGTCGTAAGATCCCGGTTACTTCGCTGCTCAAGGCGCTTGGCATGGATGCCGAGGAAATCCTCGACACCTATTACACCAAGCTTGAGTACGAAAAGACCGAGAGCGGCTGGCGCGTTCCTTACGATGCGGAAAAGTGGAAGGGCGCAAAGCCAACCCACGACCTCATCGACGCGGCAACTGGCGACGTCGTGCACGAAGGCGGCAAGAAGCTGTCTGCGCGTCAGGCTAAGAAGCTGGCTGAAAACGGTCTGACCCACTTGCTGGCGACCGACGAAGACCTCTACGGCATGTATCTGGCCGAGGACATCGTCAACCTTAAGACCGGTGAAATCTACGCTGAAGCTGGCGACGAGCTGGACGAGAAGCTTCTCGTTAAGCTGGTTGACCTCGGCTATCACGATCTGCCGATCCTCGACATCGACCACATCACCATCGGTGCTTACATCCGTAACACCCTTGCCGTGGACAAGAACGAGTCGCGTGAAGACGCGCTGTTCGACATCTACCGCGTGATGCGTCCGGGTGAACCACCAACCGTCGAAACTGCAGAAGCGATGTTCCAGTCGCTGTTCTTCGATAGCGAGCGCTACGACCTTTCGGCCGTTGGTCGCGTCAAGATGAACATGCGTCTTGAGCTCGATGCTCCAGACACCATGCGCACCCTGCGCAAGGAAGACATTGTTGAAGTTGTTCGTACGCTGGTTGATCTGCGCGATGGTCGCGGTGAAATCGACGACATCGACAACCTCGGCAACCGTCGCGTTCGCTCTGTTGGCGAATTGATGGAAAACTCCTACCGCCTCGGTCTGCTGCGTATGGAACGCGCGATCAAGGAGCGTATGAGCTCTGTCGAAATCGACACCGTGATGCCGCAGGATCTGATCAACGCTAAGCCGGCTGCTGCTGCAGTTCGTGAATTCTTCGGCTCCTCGCAGCTGTCGCAGTTCATGGACCAGACCAACCCGCTTTCGGAAATCACCCACAAGCGTCGTCTTTCGGCACTTGGACCTGGTGGTCTGACCCGTGAACGCGCAGGCTTTGAAGTCCGTGACGTTCACCCGACCCACTACGGCCGTATCTGCCCGATTGAAACGCCAGAAGGCCCGAACATCGGTCTGATCAACTCGCTCTCGACCTTCGCGCGCGTCAACAAGTACGGTTTCATCGAAACCCCTTACCGCAAGATCGTTGACGGCAAGCTGACCGAAGACGTTGTCTACCTCTCCGCTATGGAAGAGGCTAAGCACTACGTCGCGCAGGCGAATGCTGAGTTCAATCCAGACGGCACGCTGATGCATGATCTGGTTGTGGCTCGCCACGCCGGTGACAACGGCCTGACACCGAAGGAAAACGTCGACCTTATGGACGTTTCCCCGAAGCAGATGGTTTCGGTTGCGGCATCGCTTATTCCGTTCCTTGAAAACGACGACGCTAACCGCGCTCTGATGGGCTCGAACATGCAGCGTCAGGCTGTGCCTCTGCTGCGCGCAGAAGCACCGTTTGTCGGCACCGGCATGGAGCCAATCGTTGCTCGTGACTCGGGCGCTGCTATCGTTGCCAAGCGTACCGGTATCGTCGACCAGGTTGACGCGACCCGTATCGTTATCCGTGCAACGGAAGAAACCGATGCGTCGCGTTCGGGCGTCGACATCTACAATCTGATGAAGTTCCAGCGTTCGAACCAGTCGACCTGTATCAATCAGCGTCCGCTGGTTGTTGTTGGCGACCACATTAACTCTGGCGACATCATTGCAGACGGTCCTTCGACCGAACTCGGTGATCTGGCTCTCGGCCGTAACGTGCTCGTCGCGTTCATGCCGTGGAACGGCTATAACTACGAAGACTCCATCCTTCTGTCTGAAAAGATTGCGATGCAGGACGTCTTCACTTCGATCCACATCGAAGAATATGAAGTTATGGCTCGCGACACCAAGCTTGGCCCAGAAGAAATCACGCGCGACATTCCGAACGTTTCGGAAGAAGCGCTGAAGAGCCTCGACGAAGCGGGTATCGTTCACATCGGTGCTGAAGTTCAGCCGGGCGACATTCTGGTTGGCAAGATCACCCCGAAGGGTGAATCGCCAATGACGCCAGAAGAAAAGCTCCTGCGCGCTATCTTCGGTGAAAAGGCTTCTGACGTTCGTGATACATCGCTGCGCGTGCCACCAGGCGACGCCGGTACTGTCGTGGAAGTTCGCGTCTTTAACCGTCATGGTATCGACAAGGACGAGCGCGCGATGGCTATCGAGCGCGAAGAAATCGAACGTCTGGCTAAGGACCGTGACGACGAACAGTCGATCCTCGACCGTAACGTCTACGCGCGTCTCAAGGAAATGCTGTTCGGTAAGGCCGCAACTGCTGGTCCAAAGGGCTATGTAGTTGGTACGCGCCTGAACGACTCCATCTTCGAAGCGCAGCCGCGCGCGAAGTGGTGGCAGTTCGCGGTTGATGACGACAAGGTCATGACCGAGATGGAAGCGCTTCATGCTCAGTATGAAGAAAGCCGCCGTCTGCTCGAACAGCGCTTCATCGACAAGGTCGACAAACTCCAGCGTGGCGACGAACTGCCTCCTGGCGTGATGAAGATGGTCAAGGTCTTTATCGCGACCAAGCGTAAGATCCAGCCAGGCGACAAGATGGCCGGTCGTCACGGGAACAAGGGCGTGGTTTCGCGCATCGTTCCAGTCGAAGACATGCCATACCTTGAAGATGGTACCTCGGTTGATATCGTGCTGAACCCACTCGGTGTTCCGTCGCGTATGAACGTGGGTCAGATTCTCGAAACGCACCTTGGTTGGGCTTGTGCCGGTCTTGGGAAGCGCATCGACAAGATGGTTCGCGAATATCACTCCAAGGGCGATCTCCAGCCACTGCGCAGCGAAATCAAGGAACTGTTCTCGAACGACGAACAGCTTCGCGATCTCGATGACGACGGTCTGGTTCGTCTCGGCGAGCACCTCTCGAAGGGTGTTTCCATCGCAACGCCAGTGTTTGACGGCGCGAAGGAACACAACATCGTTGAGATGCTGGAGCGTGCAGGTCTGAAGGCCTCTGGCCAGTCGACCGTCTTTGACGGCCGTACCGGTGAACAGTTCGACCGTCAGGTTACTGTTGGCTACATCTACATGCTGAAGCTCGACCACTTGGTCGACAACAAGATCCACGCGCGCTCGATTGGGCCGTACTCCCTCGTCACCCAGCAGCCGCTTGGTGGTAAGGCACAGTTCGGTGGTCAGCGCTTCGGTGAGATGGAAGTTTGGGCTCTTGAAGCGTATGGCGCCGCCTACACGCTGCAGGAAATGCTCACCATCAAGTCGGACGACGTGGCCGGTCGTACCAAGGTCTACGAAGCCATTGTCCGTGGTGACGATACCTTCGAAGCGGGCATTCCGGAAAGCTTCAACGTTCTGGTTAAGGAAATCCGGTCCCTCGGTCTCAATGTCGAACTCGACATGCGGGACAAGGACCTGGAAAACCAGGCAGAAGCGGAGCTCGCGCCTCCTCAGGAAGCGGCGGAATAATCCGGCACTTCCAATCCTAATCACCTTCCGTTCAGGCGCGTTAAAACGCTGCCTGGGCGGATAGAGGAGAGAACTGATGAACCATCATTCCCACGTTATGGACCCGTTCAACCCAGGGCTCCCCGTGCAGACATTTGATCAGATGAAAATCTCGATCGCGTCGCCGGAAAAAATCCTGTCCTGGTCGTACGGCGAAATCAAAAAGCCAGAAACCATCAACTATCGTACGTTCAAGCCTGAACGCGATGGTCTGTTCTGTGCGCGTATCTTTGGCCCCGTAAAGGACTACGAATGCTTGTGCGGCAAGTACAAGCGTATGAAGTTCAAGGGCGTCATCTGCGAGAAGTGCGGTGTTGAAGTTACCCTGAGCCGCGTTCGTCGCGAGCGCATGGGCCACATCGAGCTGGCAGCTCCAGTTGCGCACATCTGGTTCCTGAAGTCGCTTCCAAGCCGTATCGCGCTTCTGCTCGATATGACTCTGAAAGACATCGAACGTATTCTGTACTTCGAAAACTATGTCGTTCTCGATCCGGGTCTGACCCCGTTCACGCTGAACGAACTTCTTACAGAAGAACAGTACCTCGACGCACAGGACGAGTACGGTGCTGACAGCTTCACCGCCAAGATCGGCGCGGAAGCTATCCGTGACATTCTGCTGGCGCTCGATCTGGAAAAGATCGCTGGTGATCTGCGTGTAGAAATCGCGGAATCCACCACCGAACTGAAGCCAAAGAAGCTCGCAAAGCGTCTTAAGATCGTTGAGCAGTTCATCGTTTCTGGCAACAAGCCAGAATGGATGATCATGACCGTTATTCCGGTGATCCCACCGGAACTGCGTCCGCTTGTGCCATTGGATGGTGGTCGTTTCGCGACTTCGGATCTGAACGATCTGTATCGTCGCGTGATCAACCGTAACAACCGCCTCAAGCGCCTGATCGAGCTGCGTGCGCCGGACATCATTATCCGTAACGAAAAGCGTATGCTTCAGGAAGCTGTTGACGCGCTGTTCGATAACGGCCGTCGCGGTCGTACCATCACCGGTGCGAACAAGCGTCCGCTCAAGTCGCTCTCTGACATGCTCAAGGGCAAGCAGGGCCGCTTCCGTCAGAACTTGCTCGGTAAGCGCGTCGACTATTCGGGTCGTTCGGTTATTACCGTTGGTCCATACCTCAAGCTGCACCAGTGCGGTCTTCCAAAGAAGATGGCTCTGGAACTGTTCAAGCCGTTCATCTACTCGCGCCTTGAAGCCAAGGGCTTTAGCTCGACCGTCAAGCAGGCCAAGAAGCTTGTTGAGAAGGAAAAGCCAGAAGTCTGGGATATCCTGGAAGAAGTGATCCGCGAGCACCCGGTTCTGCTGAACCGCGCTCCGACCCTTCACCGTCTGGGCATTCAGGCATTCGAGCCGATCCTGATCGAAGGCAAGGCAATCCGTCTGCACCCACTCGTTTGCTCGGCGTTTAACGCTGACTTTGACGGTGACCAGATGGCTGTGCACGTTCCGCTGTCGCTTGAAGCGCAGCTGGAAGCACGCGTTCTGATGATGTCGACCAACAACATTCTGCACCCAGCGAATGGTCAGCCGATCATCGTGCCGTCGCAGGACATTGTTCTGGGCCTCTACTACCTCTCGCTCGCTAACGACGGTGAGCCAGGTGAGGGCATGGCGTTCGGCTCTTATGCTGAACTCGAACACGCGCTCGACAATGACGTTGTCACGCTCCACACCAAGATCAAGGCCCGCGTGCCGGCTTGGGACGAGAATGGCAAGGAAATCACCGAGATCGTGGACACGACCCCGGGCCGTATGCTCATCGGTCAGATCCTGCCGAAGCACCCAACCGTTCCGTACTCGACTGCAAACCAGTTGATGACGAAGAAGATGATCTCGAAGATGATCGACACCGTGTATCGCGGTTGCGGTCAGAAGGAGACCGTCATTTTCTGTGACCGCGTCATGCAGCTTGGTTTCAAGAACGCATGTGACGCCGGTATTTCGTTCGGTAAGGATGACATGGTTATCCCGGCCGCGAAGTACACCATGGTTGATGAAACCCGTAAGCTGGTCGAAGAATTCGAGCAGCAGTACAACGACGGTCTCATCACCCAGGGCGAAAAGTACAACAAGGTTGTCGACGCCTGGGCAAAGTGCGGTGACAAGGTTGCCGAAGAGATGATGAAGGGCATTGCTGCCGTTCAGGTCGACAAGGAAACCGGTCGTCAGAAGCCGATCAACTCGGTTTACATGATGAGCCACTCGGGTGCTCGTGGTTCACCAGCACAGATGAAGCAGCTTGCTGGTATGCGCGGCCTTATGGCTCGTCCAGACGGCTCGATCATTGAGACGCCGATCACCGCGAACTTCAAGGAAGGCCTCAACGTTCTTGAGTACTTCAACTCCTCGCACGGTGCTCGTAAGGGTCTTGCTGATACCGCGTTGAAGACCGCGAACTCGGGTTACTTGACCCGTCGTCTCGTGGACGTTGCTCAGGATGCGATCATTGTGGTCGACGACTGCGGCACCGAAAAGGGTCTGACCATGGAGCCCATCGTGGACGCCGGTCAGGTCGTTGCTTCGATCGGTCAGCGTATCCTTGGTCGTACGACTGCGGATGACGTGTTCCACCCGCTCACCGGTGACCTCATTGCTCCGAAGGGCATTCTGCTCGACGAAAAGCACATCGAGATCATCGAAGACGCGCGTATTCAGTCGATCCGTATCCGTTCGCCACTGACTTGCGAAATGCGTCAGGGTTGCTGCGCGGCCTGCTATGGTCGTGACCTTGCACGCGGCACTCCGGTCAACATGGGTGAAGCTGTCGGCGTTATCGCTGCACAGTCGATCGGTGAACCAGGCACTCAGCTGACCATGCGTACGTTCCACATTGGTGGTACGGCACAGGTTGTTGACAGCTCGTTCCTCGAGTCCGGCGCTGAAGGTAAGATCGAAGTTCGTAACTCCAACCTTGCTAACGTCGCAGACGGCAAGCAGGTGGTTATGGCTCGTAACGTTGCTCTCGTTATCGTTGATGGCGAAGGCAAGGAACGCGCAGTCCATAAGGTTGCTTACGGCTCCAAGCTTCTGGTTAAGGCTGGCGACAATGTTCGTCGCGGCCAGCGTCTGGCTGAATGGGATCCGTACACCCGTCCGATCCTGGCTGAAGTTGAAGGCGAAGCGCAGTTTGAAGACCTGAACGACGGCGTTTCCGTTGCGGAAAACACCGACGAAGCAACAGGCTTCACCAAACGCGTTGTTATCGACTGGCGCGGCAATCAGCGTGGTGAAGGCCTCAAGCCTGCACTCGTGATTAACCGTGGCGGTTCGGTCGCTAAGGTTGAACGTGGTGGTGACGCTCGTTACCTGCTTTCCGTTGATGCTGTTATCAACGTTGAGCCAGGTGAAAAGGTCTCGCCAGGTGACATTCTTGCTCGTATCCCGCTCGAAAGCGCGAAGACCAAGGACATCACCGGCGGTCTGCCACGCGTTGCTGAACTCTTTGAAGCTCGTCGTCCAAAGGACCACGCTATCATCGCCGAAATCGATGGTACGATCCGCTTTGGCCGCGACTACAAGAACAAGCGTCGCATCATCATCGAGCCAAACGAAGACGGTGCAGAAGCCGTTGAGTACCTGATCCCGAAGGGCAAGCCATTCCACCTCCAGGAAGGCGACACCATCGAAAAGGGCGAATACATCCTGGACGGCAACCCAGCTCCACACGACATCCTTGCGATCAAGGGTGTTGAAGAACTGGCTCGTTACCTCGTGAACGAAATTCAGGAAGTGTATCGTCTGCAGGGCGTTCTGATTAACGACAAGCACATCGAAGTGATTGTTCGTCAGATGCTGCAGAAGGTCGAAATCGTCACCCCAGGCGACTCCGGTCTCCTGAAGGATGAACAGCTCGACAAGCTCGACTTTGATGAACTCAACGACGCGCTCGTTGCCGATGGCAAGAAGCCAGCGACTGCTAACCCAGTTCTGCTCGGTATCACCAAGGCATCGCTGCAGACCCGTTCGTTCATCTCGGCCGCTTCCTTCCAGGAAACGACCCGCGTGCTGACCGAAGCTGCCGTTTCCGGCAAGGCCGACCTTCTCGAAGGCCTGAAGGAAAACGTGATCGTTGGCCGTCTGATCCCAGCCGGTACCGGCGCAGGCCAGACCAAGGCGAAGCTTATTGCGCAGAAGCGCGACGAGCTGATCCTGGAAGAGCGCCGTCGTCAGGCAGAGACAGCAGCAATTGCTGCTCCGCGCCGCTAAGCGACAAGACATTGAATAGGAAAGGGGCCCTTCGGGGCCCCTTTTTTTTGTCTCTGCCGTTTGAACTCAGGGGGTGGGAGGCTGCAAGCCGAGGTAGTCGATAAGCTCGCGCGTGGCTGCGGCGCCGGCGCGGTTGGCCCCTACGGTTGACGCCGAAGGGCCATAGCCAACCAAATGAATACGGGGATCTTTGGCCACTTGGGTGGCGAGACGGCCGGTCATGACAATGCCGCCGGATTGTTCGCGCAGGTTCAGGGGCGCGAGATGATCAAGCGCTGACTGGAAACCGGTGCACCATAGGATGGTATCGACAGCGCGCTCTTGCCCGTCCGCCCAGCGGACGCCGGTGGGGGTAATCTCAGAGAACATGGGAAGGCGGTTGAGTACGCCGCGCCGCTGCATGGCTTCGACGGCGGGGGTGACGGGTAAGCCAGTCACCGATACGACGGCCTTGGGAGGAAGACCCTGACGCACGCGATCCTCGACCATGGCGACCGCAGCGCGGCCTGCGGCTTCATCAAACGGTCCTGTACGGAAGCGAGGCGGTGTGCGGGTAACCCATGTGGTTTGGGTGACTTGCGATATCTCGTCGAGCAACTGGATCGCTGAAATGCCGCCGCCGACGATAAGAACATGCTGGCCGATAAAGCGCTCAGCGGTTTTATAGTCCTTGGTGTGGAGTTGGGTGCCTAAAAAGGTGTCAGCACCGGGGTAGGGCGGGATATAGGGCTTTTCCCAGGTGCCGGTGGCGTTGATGATGCCCCGGGCGGAGAGTAGGCCTTTGTCGGTTTCGACACGAAAGCGCTCGCCGCGGTCGCAGACCACTTGCACTCGTCTGGGACGCACAACCTCAAGATCAAAACGGGCTTCGTAAGCCGTGTAATATGCGGGTACGGCTTGTGCCGCTTGAACCGTTGGGCCACTGGCGAAAGCGCCGAACTGCATGCCCGGCAAGTCGTGAACCCGATTGACCGTCGAGAGGGTGAGTGAGGGCCAACGGTGTTGCCAAGCGCCGCCAGGGTTGGGGTTGGCGTCTAAAACATAGAAGTCGCGACGCGCCACATAGCCCATGCGGGTGAGATGATAAGCAGCACTGAGTCCAGCCTGCCCAGCGCCGATGATGACAATGTTTGTTTTTAGGGCCGTATTCGGGCTGCGGGGCAGGGGAGCGATCATAGCGACATTTGAGCGCAAATGATTTGAGAACGCGAGTGGGTTGATCCATTTTGCGTGTCAACTTTCACCTCGAGGTAACGCCTCAACCAGGTGTGAACAGATGGGAAGTGCGCGGGAATTGTGGAGTTGTTAACCCTAGCGAAAAAATCGTTAATGCAATTTCGTGTTTGTTGCCGAACGGTTTTTACTTAATCCGTCCGGTTCCTGAAAAGCCTCTTGACCCGCTGAACCCCCGGAAACGCATAGCTTCCCTTCGAGTTGTTCAAGAAAGAATCCTTGACGGAGCGAGTCATCGGCTCTAAACAGCCCCTACCTTAGCGGTCGGTCGTGATTGTCACACCGGGTCCCTGCCACCTAGCGCGGGAATCCAGGGCAATCAAACACACTGTCGGGTATTAGACGAAGTAAATCCTTGTGCGCATGACTGCTGCCTGTAATAGGGCGGGTGGTCCTCTGCAACTGAGGCGCTGCCGCATCCTTAATGGGGTGAGGTGGGCGTCGCTTTGGTTTGCTTGTGTTGACCGTTTATAAATTTGGACCAATGGAAAGAGCGCAATGCCCACCATTAATCAGCTGATCCGCAAGCCACGCGCCAGCAAGCCAAAGCGGAACAAAGTTCCCGCCATGGAAGCGAACCCGCAGAAGCGTGGCGTTTGCTCCCGTGTGTACACGACGACCCCAAAGAAGCCGAACTCGGCACTGCGTAAGGTTGCCAAGGTACGTCTCACCAACCAGCGCGAAGTGATCTCCTACATTCCGGGCGAAGGTCACAACCTGCAGGAGCACTCTGTTGTTCTGATCCGTGGCGGCCGCGTACGCGACTTGCCAGGTGTTCGTTACCACGTGCTTCGCGGTGTTCTTGATACGCAGAGTGTCAAGGATCGTAAGCAACGCCGTTCGAAGTACGGCGCGAAGCGTCCGAAGTAAGGAGTATTTGAGTCATGTCCCGTCGCCACC
Organism: Devosia sp. MC1541; assembly: GCF_012847305.1. NCBI lineage: Bacteria > Pseudomonadati > Pseudomonadota > Alphaproteobacteria > Hyphomicrobiales > Devosiaceae > Devosia > Devosia sp. MC1541. Next base: position 69,444 of record NZ_JABBDZ010000004.1, on the reverse strand, counting down.
GTGCAGAGAAGCGTGACGTTATTCCGGACCCAAAGTTCGGTGATCTCGTCGTCTCCAAGTTCATGAATTACCTGATGCTCGACGGCAAGAAGTCCGCCGCCGAATCCATCGTCTACGGTGCTTTTGACATCGTAGAAACCAAGACCAAGCAGGATCCAGTCACCGTGTTCCACGGCGCTCTGGACAACATCCGTCCGGCTGTTGAAGTTCGTTCGCGTCGCGTTGGCGGTGCTACGTACCAGGTTCCTGTCGAAGTTCGTGCTGACCGTCAGCAGGCTCTGGCCATTCGTTGGCTCATCGAGTCCGCTCGTAAGCGCGGCGAAAACACCATGCGTGAGCGTCTTTCCGGCGAACTCATGGATGCTATGAACGGCCGTGGTCAGGCCGTTAAGAAGCGCGAAGACACGCACCGTATGGCTGACGCCAACCGTGCATTCTCGCACTACCGCTGGTAGTAGGAACCGATTATGGCACGTACCACTCCGATCAATCTGTACCGTAACTTCGGCATCATGGCTCACATCGATGCTGGCAAGACCACTACGACTGAACGCATCCTGTATTACACTGGCAAGAACCATAAGATGGGTGAAACCCACGATGGCGCTTCGACCATGGACTGGATGGAGCAGGAGCAGGAACGCGGCATCACCATCACTTCCGCAGCGACCACGACTTCGTGGACCTCGCGTGATGGCGTGCAGCACCGCTTCAACATCATCGACACCCCCGGCCACGTTGACTTCACCATTGAAGTAGAACGTTCGCTGCGCGTGCTCGACGGTGCTGTGGCTCTGCTCGATGCGAACGCTGGTGTTGAACCTCAGACTGAAACCGTTTGGCGCCAGGCTGACAAGTACAACGTTCCACGTCTCATCTTCGTCAATAAGATGGACAAGATCGGCGCAGACTTCTACCGCTGCCTCGAAATGATCGGTTCGCGTCTCGGTGCCAAGGGCGTCGCGGCTCAGCTGCCAATCGGCGCTGAAACCGAGTTCAAGGGCGTTGTCGATCTCATCGAGATGAAGGCACTCGTCTGGCAGAACGAAGAACTCGGCGCTGCCTGGGACGTTCTTGAGATCCCAGCGGATCTGAAGGACAAGGCTGTCGAATACCGCGAAAAGCTGATCGAAGCTGCCGTCGAAATGGACGATGCAGCAATGGAAGCGTATCTGAACGGTGAAACACCGGACAACGATACCATCCGTCGTCTGCTTCGCCGTGGCGTTATTGATGCGAAGTTCTTCCTCGTTTTTGCTGGCTCTGCCTTCAAGAACAAGGGCGTTCAGCCGCTCCTCGATGGCGTTATCGACTTCCTGCCAGCTCCGACCGACGTTCCTGCTATCCAGGGTATCGACGCGAAGACTGAAGAGCCAATCGAACGTCACGCTGACGACAACGAGCCGCTCTCCATGCTGGCGTTCAAGATCGCCAACGACCCACACATGGGTTCGCTGACTTTCTGCCGCATCTACTCGGGTCACCTCGAAGCTGGCATTCAGCTGGAAAACACCGTGAAGGGCAAGCGCGAACGCGTTGGCCGCATGTTCCAGATGCACGCAAACAGCCGCGAGCAGATCACTGAAGCTTACGCAGGCGATATCGTTGCTATCGTTGGTCTCAAGGACACCACCACTGGTGATACCCTGACCCCAGCGAACGCACAGGTTATCCTTGAACGTATGATCTTCCCGGATCCGGTTATCGACATCTCCGTCGAGCCAAAGTCCAAGGCCGACCAGGAAAAGATGGGCCTCGCCCTGAACCGCCTGGCAGCTGAAGATCCATCGTTCCGCGTTAAGACCGACGAAGAATCGGGCCAGACGATCATTTCGGGTATGGGTGAACTTCACCTTGATATTCTCGTCGATCGTATGAAGCGTGAATTCAAGGTCGAAGCGAACATCGGTCAGCCGCAGGTTGCGTATCGTGAAACGATCACGCGCAAGTCGGACAAGGACTACAGCCACAAGAAGCAGTCTGGTGGTTCGGGTCAGTTCGCTCGTATCAAGTTCACTGTTGAACCCGGTGAAGTTGGCAAGGGCTTCGAGTTCGTGAACTCGATCGTCGGTGGTGCTATTCCTCGCGAATACATCCCAGGCGTTCAGAAGGGCATGGAATCGGTCATGGGCGCAGGTCCGCTGATCGGCTTCCCAGTGGTTGACGTTAAGGTCACTCTGACCGACGGCGCATACCACGACGTTGACTCGTCTGTTCTCGCCTTCGAAATCGCCGGCCGTGCAGGTCTGCGTGAAGCGCTTCGTGAAGCTGGTCCGAAGATTCTCGAACCAATCATGAAGGTTGAAGTTGTCACGCCAGACGACTACATGGGTGACGTAATCGGCGACTTGAATTCTCGTCGTGGTCAGATCCAGGGCACTGAAAGCCGTGGTGTCGTCCAGGTCGTGAACGCGTTTGTTCCGCTCGCGAATATGTTCGGCTATGTGAACTCGCTGCGCTCTATGAGCCAGGGTCGTGCACAGTACAGCATGGTGTTCGATCACTACGAACAGGTTCCGCAGGCGGTTGCCGACGAAGTCCAGGCCAAGTACGCCTAAAACCAGCGCAAGCTAACTAATCTCAACTTTAAGTCGGCGATTGCGCTGACAATTTTGGAGAAAATCGATGGGTAAGGAAAAATTTTCCCGCTCCAAGCCGCATTGCAACATCGGCACCATTGGTCACGTTGACCACGGCAAGACCTCGCTGACCGCAGCGATCACCAAGGTTTTGGCTGAATCCGGCGGCGCAGCGTTCAAGGACTATGCGTCGATCGACAGCGCGCCAGAAGAAAAGGCACGCGGTATCACCATCAACACTTCGCACGTTGAATACGAAACCGCGAACCGCCACTACGCACACGTCGACTGCCCAGGCCACGCTGACTATGTTAAGAACATGATCACCGGCGCTGCTCAGATGGACGGCGCGATCCTGGTTGTGTCGGCTGCTGACGGCCCAATGCCACAGACTCGCGAACACATCCTGCTCGCTCGCCAGGTTGGCGTTCCAGCACTGGTCGTGTTCCTGAACAAGTGCGACATGGTTGACGACGCTGAACTGCTCGAACTCGTCGAAATGGAAGTTCGTGAACTTCTGTCTTCGTACGAATTCCCAGGCGACGACATCCCAGTCATCAAGGGCTCGGCTCTCGCAGCTCTCGAAGACAGCAACAAGGCTCTCGGCCATGACGCTGTTCTCGAACTGATGGCCGCTGTTGATGCGTACATCCCACAGCCAGAACGTCCAGTTGACCAGCCGTTCCTGCTCCCGATCGAAGACGTGTTCTCGATCTCGGGTCGCGGTACTGTTGTGACCGGTCGTGTTGAACGTGGTATCGTCAAGGTTGGCGAAGAAGTCGAAATTGTCGGCATCAAGGCAACCCAGAAGACCACCGTTACCGGCGTTGAAATGTTCCGCAAGCTGCTCGACTCCGGTCAGGCAGGCGACAACGTTGGCGCGCTGATCCGTGGTATCGACCGCACTCAGGTTGAGCGCGGCCAGGTTCTCTGCAAGCCAGGTTCCGTACAGCCACACACCGACTTCACTGCTGAGGTTTACATCCTCACCAAGGAAGAAGGCGGTCGCCACACTCCGTTCTTCGGTAACTACCGTCCTCAGTTCTACTTCCGTACAACCGACGTGACCGGCATTGTTACCCTTCCAGAAGGCACCGAAATGGTGATGCCTGGGGATAACCTGAATATCAACGTTCAGCTTATCGTTCCGATCGCTATGGAAGAGAAGCTCCGCTTCGCTATCCGTGAAGGCGGCCGTACTGTTGGTTCGGGCGTCGTAGCTACGATCCTGAAGTAAGAACAATTTGACACTCGCGGCGCGTGCTTTGTTGCGCGCCGCGATCCTTTTTGTCAGGATTTAAAAGATGAACGGTCAGAATATTCGCATTCGCCTCAAGGCGTTTGACCATCGCGTGCTCGATACGTCGACTCGTGAAATCGTCAACACTGCCAAGCGTACGGGTGCTCAGGTTCGCGGTCCAATCCCGCTGCCGACCCACATCGACAAGTTCACCGTGAACCGCTCGCCGCACATCGATAAGAAGTCGCGTGAGCAGTTTGAGATTCGTACCCACAAGCGTTTGCTTGACATTGTGGATCCGACCCCTCAAACGGTCGATGCGTTGATGAAGCTTGACCTCGCCGCCGGCGTCGACGTCGAAATCAAGCTCTAAAGCATACAAGTTTCCGCGCCTGCCGTTAAAAGGGTCCTCTGAAACCATGACCCGGCAGCGCGCCAATTGAAAAGGTAAGAACCTATGCGTTCTGGATTGATCGCACAGAAGCTGGGCATGACCCGCATCTTTGCAGAGGACGGATCCCACGTCCCTGTAACGGTGCTGAGCCTGCAAAACTGCCAGGTGGTAGCTCAGCGGACCGCCGAGAAGGATGGCTACGTAGCCCTGCAGCTCGGCGCCGGCCAGGCAAAGGCCAAGAACGTCAGCAAGGCCGAACGTGGCCAGTATGCTGTCGCTAAGGTTGAGCCGAAGCGTCGCGTCGCGGAATTCCGCGTTGACGCTGATAACCTCATCGAGGTTGGTGCAACTCTTAAGGCCGATCACTTTGCCGAAGGTCAGCTGGTCGACGTGACCGGTACCTCTATCGGTAAGGGCTTTGCCGGCGGTATGAAGCGCTGGAATTTTGGCGGTCTTCGTGCGTCGCACGGTGTGTCTGTCTCTCACCGCTCGATCGGTTCGACCGGTCAGCGTCAGGACCCAGGCCGTACCTTCAAGAATAAGAAGATGCCGGGCCACATGGGCGACCGTCGCATCACCACTCAGAACCTCACTGTTGTGAAGACCGACGTAGAACGTGGTCTGATCATGGTTCAGGGTTCTGTTCCGGGCTCCAAGGGTGCTTGGATCATGGTCAAGGACGCCGTCAAGAAGCCGGCTCCCGCGAACGTTGCCCTTCCGGGTTCGTTCGAAGCCGCTGCTGCGGGGGAATCGAAGTAAATGGAACTCCAGGTAACCACTCTCGACGGTAAGTCCGCAGGCAAGGTTGAACTTCAGGACGCCGTGTTCGGCCTTGAAGTCCGTGCTGACCTTCTTCACCGTATGGTTCGCTACCAGCAGCTTAAGGCTATGGCTGGCACCCACGACGTCAAGAACCGCTCTGAAGGTGCACTGACCGGTAAGAAGTTTGTAAAGCAGAAGGGTTCTGGCGGCGCTCGTCACGGCGACCGTAAGGCTCCTCAGTTCCGTGGTGGCGGCCGTGCATTCGGTCCAACTCCGCGTAGCCATGCTATCGATCTTCCAAAGAAGGTCCGTGCTTTGGCTCTCAAGCATGCTCTCTCGGCTAAGGCTGCTGCAGGCTCGCTGATCGTTCTCGACAGCGTTGCACAGGCTCAGGCTAAGACTGCTGCTCTGCGCACCACTTTCGGCAAGCTGGAATGGCTTAACGCTCTGATCATCGACGGTGCAACCGTTGACCAGAACTTCGCTCTTGCTGCTCGCAACATCCCAAATATCGACGTGCTGCCGGTGCAGGGGATCAACGTTGTTTCGATCCTGAAGCGTGACAAGCTCGTCCTCACCAAGGCAGCGCTTGAAGCGCTCGAAGCGAGGTTCGCATGAACAAGCTTGCCGCTTACGACATTATCCGCAACCCAGTCGTGACGGAAAAGTCGACCATGGCTTCTGAAGCCAACCAGGTCGTTTTCGATGTTGCTATTGACGCGAACAAGACTGAGATCAAGGCAGCTGTTGAACAGCTTTTCTCGGTCAAGGTGAAGGCTGTTAACACTTTGGTCCGCAAGGGCAAGGTAAAGCGCTTCCGTGGTCGTGTTGGTGTTCGCAACGACGTCAAGAAGGCAGTTGTGACCCTGGCCGAAGGTCAGTCGATCGACATCTCGACCGGCCTCTAAGGGATAAGAGACAAAAATGGCTCTAAAGACTTACAATCCCACCTCTGAAGGCCGTCGTACGCTTGTTACGACTGATCGTTCGGAACTGTGGAAGGGTGCACCGGTCAAGGCTTTGACCGAAGGCCTCAGCAAATCCGGTGGTCGTAATAACACCGGCCGCATCACTGCTTTCCACCGTGGTGGTGGTCACAAGCGCTCGTACCGTTTGATCGATTTCAAGCGCGTTAAGTTCGACGCAGTCGGGACCGTAGAACGTCTCGAATACGATCCGAACCGTACCGCTTGGATCGCTCTGATTAAGTACGAAGACGGCGAACTGGCTTACATCGTTGCTCCACAGCGTCTTGCTGCTGGCGACAAGGTTGTATCGTCCATGAACGCAGTCGACGTGAAGCCAGGCAATGCAATGCCGCTCGAGCGCATGCCGGTCGGCACCATTGTGCACAACATCGAACTGAAGCCTCGCAAGGGTGGTCAGGTCGCTCGTTCTGCTGGCGCCTATGCTCAGTACGTTGGCCGTGACTCCGGTTGGGCGATCCTTCGCCTGAACTCGGGTGAACAGCGTCGCGTTCACGGCACTTGCCTTGCGACTGTTGGTGCTGTGTCCAACCAGGACCATGCTAACACCTCGCTCGGTAAGGCAGGTCGCAACCGTTGGCTCGGCCGCAAGCCAGTCAACCGTGGTGTTACCATGAACCCGGTCGACCACCCACATGGTGGTGGTGAAGGCCGTACCTCTGGTGGCCGTCACCCGGTTTCTCCGTGGGGCAAGCCAACTAAGGGCAAGCGTACGCGTACCAACAAGGCAACGGACCAGTTTATCGTTCGTAGCCGTCACGTGAAGAAGGGCAGGTAACAACATGACCCGTTCGATTTGGAAGGGGCCGTTCGTAGACGGTTACCTGCTCAAGAAGGCCGAGAAGGCTGCGTCATCTGGTCGCCACGAAGTGGTGAAGATTTGGTCGCGTCGCTCGACGATCCTGCCGCAGTTCGTGGGTATCACGTTCGGCGTTCACAATGGTCAGAAGCACGTCCCAGTCCTCGTGACTGAAGACATGATTGGCCACAAGTTCGGTGAATTCGCGCCGACCCGTACCTACTACGGTCACGCGGCCGACAAGAAGGCCAAGAGGAAGTAAGATGAGCAAGCCAAAGACTGAGCGCGCTCTCAAGGATAACGAGGCTAAGGCTGTACTGCGCATGCTGCGTATCAGCCCTCAGAAGCTGAACCTCGTCGCGCAGTTGATCCGTGGTAAGAAGGTAGAGCGTGCTCTGTCCGACCTCGAGTTCAGCCACAAGCGTATCGCCGGCCAGGTGAAGAAGGTGCTGGAAAGCGCCATCGCCAACGCTGAAAACAACCACGGTCTCGACAGCGACGCTCTCGTTGTTGCCGAAGCCTTCGTCGGTAACTCGCTGGTTATGAAGCGCTTCCACGCTCGTGGTCGCGGCAAGTCGGCTCGTGTTGAGAAGCCATTCTCGCACCTGACGATCGTCGTCCGTCAAGTTGAGGAGGCCGCATAATGGGTCAGAAGATCAATCCAATCGGCTTCCGCCTCGGTATCAACCGCACTTGGGACAGCCGCTGGTACGCAAACCGTGGTGAGTACGGCACGCTTCTTCAGGAAGACCTGAAGATTCGTTCCATGCTCATGGAAGAGCTCAAGGCAGCTGCGGTTTCCAAGATCGTTATCGAACGCCCGCACCGTAAGTGCCGCGTGTCGATCCACACTGCCCGTCCAGGCATTGTGATCGGCAAGAAGGGCGCAGACATCGACAAGATCCGCGCCAAGGTGAAGAAGTTCACCGATAGCGAAGTGCACATCAACATCGTTGAAGTGCGCAAGCCGGAAACCGACGCGACTCTGGTTGCTCAGGGTATTGCCCAGCAGCTGGAACGCCGTGTGGCATTCCGTCGCGCTATGAAGCGTGCGGTTCAGACAGCGATCCGTATGGGCGCTGGTGGTATCCGCGTTAACGTTGGTGGTCGTCTTGGTGGCGCCGATATCGCTCGTACCGAATGGTACCGCGAAGGCCGTGTTCCACTGCACACCCTCCGTGCTGACATCGACTACGGTACTGCAGAAGCCGCAACCACTTACGGCATCATCGGTATCAAGGTCTGGGTCTTCAAGGGCGAAGTCCTTGAGCATGATCCGTCGGCTCACGAGCGTCGCGCTACCGAAGGTGGCGAAGGTGCTGGTCAGCGTTCTCCACGCCATGAGCGTGGCGACCGCGATCGCGAACGCGCATAAGAAGGTTAGTTCATTATGCTGCAACCAAAGAGAACTAAGTTCCGCAAGGCCCACAAGGGCCGTATCCATGGCGAAGCCAAGGGCGGTACCACCCTCGCATTCGGTCAGTACGCACTGAAGGCCACTGAGCCAGAACGTGTTACTGCCCGTCAGATCGAAGCTGCGCGTCGCGCGATCACTCGCGAAATGAAGCGTCAGGGTCGTGTTTGGATCCGTATTTTCCCGGATCTGCCTGTTTCCAAGAAGCCTACCGAAGTCCGTATGGGTAAGGGTAAGGGCTCCGTGGAGTACTGGGCTGCACGTGTAAAACCTGGTCGTATCGTTTTTGAGATTGACGGCGTACCAGAAGACGTTGCAAAGGAGGCACTTCGCCTCGGTGCAATGAAGCTGCCGATCACCACGCGTATCGTTACGCGTATTGCTGACTAAGGAACACGAGTGATGAATTCCAGTGATGTGCGGGCCAAAACCGCAGACGAACTGAAAGACCAGCTCGTCGACCTTAAGAAAGAACAGTTCAACCTGCGTTTCCAGCGTGCTACCCAGCAACTGGAAAAGCCGGCTCGGGTGAAGGAAGTCCGTCGCGATATCGCGCGGATCAAAACCATCCTCGCCGAAAAGAACGCAGCTAAGTAAGGAATAAAACCCATGCCAAAGCGCGTTTTGCAGGGGACTGTGGTCTCCGACGCCAATGACAAGACCATCGTGGTTCGTGTCGAGCGCCGTTTCACGCACCCGGTTATGAAAAAGACCGTGCGTCGTTCCAAGAAGTACCATGCTCACGACGAAAATAACGTCGCGAAAATCGGTCAGATCGTTTGGATCGAAGAAACTGCGCCGATCAGCAAGAACAAGCGTTGGGCTCTGGTCCAGGATAACGCTTCTTCTTCCGTGTCTGCGTAAGAGAAACAATAGGTCGGCGCACCGTTTAGCGGTGCTGCCGACAAACTAGAAGGCATCCAGTCATGATCCAGATGCAGTCCAACCTCGACGTCGCCGATAATTCCGGCGCCAAGCGAGTAATGTGCATCAAGGTGCTGGGCGGTTCGCATCGCAAGTACGCCTCGGTCGGCGACATTATTGTCGTTTCGGTCAAGGACGCTATTCCGCGTGGCCGCGTTAAGAAGGGCCAGGTAATGAAGGCTGTGGTCGTTCGCACCGCAACCGACATCCGTCGCCCAGATGGCACCGTCATCCGTTTCGACAAGAACGCCGCAGTTCTTCTGAACAATCAGAAAGAACCAATCGGCACCCGTATCTTCGGACCAGTTCCGCGTGAACTTCGCGCTAAGAACCAAATGAAGATCATCTCGCTCGCCCCAGAGGTGCTGTAATGGCCGCCAAGATTAAGAAGGGCGACAAGGTAGTCGTCCTTGCAGGTAAGGATAAGGGTAAGACCGGTTCGGTCTTGCAGATCTTCCCGACCGAAAACCGTGCGCTCGTACAGGGTATCAACCTTGTACGTCGCCACCAGAAGCAGACTGCTACGCAGGACTCCGGTATCTTCTCGAAAGAAGCACCGATCCACCTGTCGAACCTTGCAGTTGCAGACGCGAATGGTAAGCCAACCCGTGTTGGTTTCCAGATCACCGATGGCGTGAAGACCCGCGTTGCTAAGACCACCGGAGATGCGATCAATGGCTGAGACCGTTTACGTTCCGCGCCTGCGCACCCAGTATGACGAATCGATCAAGCCCGAGCTGCTCAAGCAGTTCGAGTACAAGAACGTCATGCAGCTTCCGCGCCTGGAAAAGATCGTCCTGAACATGGGCGTTGGTGAAGCCGTTGCTGACACCAAGAAGGTGAAGTCCGCTGCTGAGCAGATGGAACTCATCGCTGGTCAGAAGCCAATCATCACCTACGCTCGCAAGTCGATTGCAGGCTTCAAGGTACGTGAAAACATGCCGCTGGGCGTGAAGGTTACCCTTCGTGGCGTCCGCATGTATGAATTCATGGACCGCCTGGTAAACATCGCTTTGCCTCGCGTTCGCGACTTCCGTGGCCTCAACCCGAACGCCTTTGATGGCCGTGGCAACTACGCCATGGGTATCAAGGAACACATCATCTTCCCAGAAATTAACTATGATCAGATCGATCAGGTTTGGGGTATGGATATCGTGGTTTGCACCACAGCCCGTACAGATGATGAAGCGCGTGCGCTTCTTAAGGCTTTCAACTTCCCATTCCGCGCGTAAGCGGATAGGGAAGGGATAGAGGATCAGGATATGGCAAAGACCAGTTCCATTGAAAAGAACAAGAAGCGCGCAGTTCTGGCCGCTCAGTATGCCGATAAGCGCGCTGCGCTGAAGGCAACTGTGATGAACCAGGAAACGCCGATTGAAGAACGCTTCAAGGCAAGCTTGAAGCTCGCTGAACTTCCACGCAACTCGGCTCAGATCCGCGTTCGCAACCGTTGTGAAGTGTCGGGCCGTCCGCGCGCTTACTACCGCAAGCTCAAGATGAGCCGTATTGCCCTGCGTCAGCTGGGCAACCTGGGTCTCATCCCGGGTCTGGTAAAGTCGAGCTGGTAAGGAGAAACTAAGATGAGCTTTTCCGATCCAATCGGCGATATGCTGACCCGTATCCGGAACGCACAAATGCGTCGCCGGAACACCGTAACGACCCCAGCGTCGACCCTCCGTGGTCGTGTGCTGGACGTTCTTCAGTCCGAGGGCTTTATTCGCGGCTACTCGGAAACCAAGTTCGAAAACGGCGCTGCCGAATACGAAATTGAACTGAAGTATTCTGACAATGAAGGCGTTATCCGCACCATCGAACGCGTGTCGCGTCCGGGCCGTCGCGTTTACGCCTCCGTCAAGAATATTCCACAGGTTGCTAATGGCCTCGGCGTGTCGATCCTCTCCACCCCTAAGGGTGTGATGGCCGACCACGAAGCTAAGGCTGCCAATGTGGGTGGCGAGGTACTCTGCCGCGTCTTCTAAGCCATTTGGCTTAGAAGTACGGTAAGACGATTACTCAAGGAAAGAATATGTCACGTACTGGCAAGAAACCGGTGGCCCCGGTTAGCGGTGTTACGGTAACGATCGATGGTCGTACCGTGTCCGCAAAGGGCCCGAAGGGCGAACTGAGCCTCCAGCTCATGGATATCGTCAACGTAGAGCAGGGCGACGACGGTATCTCCGTTGTTCCTGCAAATGATAGCCGTTTTGCTCGCGCTGCCTGGGGCACCACACGCGCGCTGATCCAGAACATGGTCACCGGTGTGAGCGCAGGCTTCGAAAAGAAGTTGGCAATTCAGGGCGTGGGTTACCGCGCCGCGATGCAGGGCAAGGACGTTAAGCTCTCGCTCGGTTTCAGCCACGAAGTGATTTATAACGCTCCTGAAGGCATCACGCTTGCGGTGCCGGTTCCGACGGAAATCGTCGTAACTGGCATCGATAAGCAGGCTGTTGGCCAGGTTGCGGCTGAGATCCGCAGCTGGCGTCCCCCTGAGCCCTACAAGGGCAAGGGCGTGCGTTACGCTGGCGAGCAGGTCTTCCGCAAAGAAGGCAAGAAGAAGTAAGGAGCGCCACCTATGGCTATTTCTGCAAAGGGTGCGGACCGCCGCAAGGCTCGTGTCCGCAAGGCGCTCAAGGCTCGTGCCTTCGGTCGCCCACGTCTGTCGGTTTTCCGTTCAGGCAAGAATATGTACGCACAGATCATCGACGACGCAGCTGGCCGCACACTCGCTGCCGCTTCGACGCTCGACAAGGACGTTCGTGCAACCATCACCAACGGTGGTACAGCCGAAGCCGCTGCTGCAATTGGCAAGCTGATTGCTGAGCGCGGTTCGAAGGCTGGCGTGACCGAAGTGGTGTTCGACCGCGGCGCCTACATCTATCACGGCCGTGTTAAGGCCCTTGCAGACGCTGCCCGTGAGGGCGGTCTGCAGTTCTAATACGGCGAGGAAGAGAAGATTATGAGCAGAGACGTTCAAGAACGCGAAAGCGAGTTCGTCGATCGCCTGGTCCACATCAACCGTGTGGCTAAGGTAGTGAAGGGCGGCCGTCGCTTCGGTTTCGCTGCCCTCGTCGTAGTTGGTGACCAGAAGGGTCGCGTTGGGTTCGGTCACGGTAAGGCCCGTGAAGTTCCTGAAGCGATCCGTAAGGCAACCGAACAGGCTAAGCGCCAGATGATCCGCGTGCCGCTCCGCGACGCACGTACGCTCCATCACGATGTTACCGGTCGCCACGGCGCTGGTAAGGTGATCCTGCGTGCAGCCGTTCCGGGTACTGGTATCATCGCCGGTGGTCCAATGCGTGCGGTTTTCGAAACGCTTGGTATCAACGACATCGTTGCTAAGTCGCAGGGTACGGCTAACCCGTACAACATGGTTCGTGCTACTTTCGATGCGCTCAAGCGCGTTGATAGCCCACGTTCCGTGGCTGCCCGTCGCGGCCTTAAGGTTTCGGAACTGCAAGCTCGCCGCGGCGAAGCTTCGGTCGAAGCGTAAGACCGGCCAGGAGACACAACTATGGCCAATCAAAAGACCATTATCGTGAAGCAGGTTGGTTCGCCAATCCGCCGCGAAAAGAGCCAGCGCGCGACCCTTATCGGTCTCGGGCTGAACAAGATGAACAAGCAGCGCGAGCTCATTGATACGCCAGAAGTACGTGGCATGATCAATAAGGTCGGGCACCTCGTCCGCGTCGTCGGCGAGTAAGAGAAGGTCGGTAGAACAATGACTCGTTTGAACGAACTTCGCGACAACCCAGGTGCAAACAAGGTCCGCGTTCGCGTGGGCCGTGGCATCGGTTCGGGCGTTGGTAAGACCGGCGGCCGTGGCGGCAAGGGCCAGACTGCACGTTCTGGTGTTGCGATCAACGGCTTTGAAGGCGGCCAGATGCCCCTTCACATGCGTATGCCAAAGCGTGGCTTCAATGCTTGGAATCCTTCGGATTTCAACGAAGTCCGCATTGACCGCATCCAGGCTTACATCGACTCTGGCAAGCTTGATGCCAAGGCAGTTATCGACTCGGCAGCTCTGATTGCTGCTGGCGTTATCCGCCGCGCTAAGGACGGTGTACGTCTGATCGGCGCAGAAGGCTTCAAGGCTTCCAAGGCTACCTTCAAGGTGGATTATGCAACCAAGGGCGCTGCCGCAGCTATCGAAGCTGCTGGTGGCAAGATTGAGCTGATCCCAGTGAAGGAAACCTGGAAGAAGCCAGCACGCACTGTCTAATCCAGTCAGTGAGCGCACCCGGTCGTGAGGCCGGGTGCGCTTTTTTGGTTTGTTGCGTCTGGGCGGCAATTTAGTATGCTCCTTAGGCGCTCCGAGCGCACTTGGCATTCAAGCCATAGGAGCGGTATATGGCGTCCGCAGCCGAACAGCTGGCACGTAATTTAAGTTTCTCGACCTTTTCGAAGGCCAAGGCCCTGCAGCAGCGCATCTGGTTCACACTGGGAGCGCTGCTTATTTATCGTTTGGGCACCTTCATTCCTGTTCCAGGTATTGACCCTGATGCTTTCCGCGCGACTTTTGAACAGTCGCAGCAGGGCATCATCGGCATGTTCAACATGTTCTCCGGTGGTGCTGTTGAGCGTATGGCAATTTTCGCCCTCAACCTGATTCCTTACATCACTGCTTCGATCGTTGTGCAGGTGGTTGCGACCGCTTCGCCGCGTCTCGAAGCGCTGAAGAAGGAAGGGGAGGCGGGTCGCCGCAAGATGAACCAGTACACCCGCTATTTGGCGGTGTTGTTCTGCGCGGTTCAGGCATACGGCCTTGCCGTTGGCCTGGAAGGCAGCCAGGGCGTGGTTCTCAATCCAGGCTGGTTCTTCCGTATTTCGACCGTGATCACCCTCGTCGGTGGTACTATGTTCCTGATGTGGCTGGGCGAGCAGATGACCTCGCGCGGTGTCGGTAACGGCATTTCGCTGATCATCTTTGCTGGTATCGTGGCAAACTTGCCTTCGACTATCGCTCAGACCCTCGAGTTGAGCCGTACAGGCGCTCTGCCAGCCTTCGCAGGCATCGGCATGCTGCTTCTGGCTCTCGTCGTGATCGCAATCATCGTGTTCTTTGAACGCGCTCAGCGCCGCTTGCTGATCCAGTATCCCAAGCGTCAGGTTGGCAATAAGCTGTTCCAGGGCGATACCTCGCACCTGCCGCTTAAGCTCAACACCGCTGGTGTGATTCCCGTGATCTTCGGTTCTTCGCTGCTGCTTCTGCCGACGACAATCGCGTCGTTTGCGGCTCAGGGCGACGCTCCAGGGTGGCTGACAACCGTCACTGCGCTACTAGGCCGCGGGCAACCGCTGTATATGGCGCTATTTGCCTTCTTGATCATCTTCTTCGCTTTCTTCTACACGGCGATAGTGTTCAACCCCACCGAGACGGCTGACAACCTCAAGCGTTCTGGTGGCTTCATTCCGGGCATTCGTCCGGGTGAACGGACTGCGGCTCACATCGACTATGTGTTGACCCGCATTACCGTGGCTGGCGCACTGTACTTAACCTTCGTGGCCCTCTTGCCAGAAGTGTTCTTCAGCCAGCTGGCCGTCAGCCAGTTCATCGGCGGAACATCGCTTCTGATCATGGTCACGGTGACTTTGGATACGGTTACCCAAATCCAGAGCCATTTGGTTGCCCAGCAATATGAAGGGCTTTTGAAAAAGTCCCGTCTCGGAGGTAAGCGTCGATGAGATTGATTCTTCTGGGGCCGCCGGGAGCAGGGAAGGGGACACAGGCTAAGATTCTCGTAGAATCTTACGGTATCCCTCAGCTCTCTACTGGCGACATCCTGCGCGCGGCTATTGCCGCGCAAACCCCTCTTGGCCTCGAAGCTAAAGCAGTGGTTGACCGTGGTGATCTCGTCTCTGATGCGATTGTGAACGGTATTGTTTCCGAGCGTATCGATGCAGAGGACTGCAAGTCGGGGTTCGTCCTCGATGGCTTCCCGCGCACGATTGCTCAGGCTGAAGCGCTTGATCAGATGCTGGCAGACAAGGGTATTGCTCTTGATGCTGTTGTTGAGATCAAGGCAGAGGCTGACGAACTGGTAAAGCGTGTTATCAATCGCGCTAAGGAATCGGGCGGCGCCCGTGCAGACGACAACGAAGAGGTTCTTCGCAATCGTCTGGGCGTCTATGCTGAACAGACAGCCCCTTTGGTGAAGTATTACACCGCTAAGGGTCTGCTGAAGGCTGTCGATGGTATGGAACCGGTTGACCAGGTCACCGGAGCCATTAAAACGGCACTCGGTAAGTAATTCCTAAGGCCGGGCAGGGCAGTTGACTCTGGCCGGTCTTATCCTTAAAGAACCGCATCAGTCTCATGGATCAATGGGCTGGATTCGGTTCCTCGCAATCGTTGGGGGTCGAAATCCGGTCCCTTGTTGTTTAAAGGCACCCGCCGTGACGGCGCGTGTGAATGAAGGAGAGCAGACGTGGCTCGTATTGCTGGCGTCAATATCCCGACCAACAAGCGCGTTGTTATCGCGCTGCAGTATATTCACGGTATTGGCGCTAAGTTCGCTACCGATATCTGCACGTCGGTTAATATCCCGGCTGAACGCCGTGTTAATGAGCTGAGCGACGCTGAAGTAATTCAGATTCGTGAAGCTATCGATCGCGAGTACATCGTGGAAGGCGACCTTCGCCGTTCCGTAGCGATGAACATCAAGCGTCTTATGGACCTTGGTAACTACCGTGGTCTGCGTCACCGTCGTGGCCTCCCGGTCCGTGGTCAGCGCACCCACACCAACGCTCGTACCCGTAAGGGTCCAGCGAAGCCGATCGCAGGCAAGAAGAAGTAATTACCGCGTCCGCATAAGCGGAACGGTGTTGGAATTTGGAGGGGCGGGCAAACCTGGGAGGTTTGGGCCGCTACTTCCATGGTGGAGCTGCTGGTATTACGGCAGCGCCGATACCCAAGAGGACCTTTATGGCAAAAGCTGAAGTCGCGCGCGTCCGTCGCAAAGAGCGCAAGAACATCACCTCTGGCGTCGCTCACGTGAACGCCTCGTTCAATAACACGATGGTTACCATCGCTGACATGCAGGGTAACACGATTTCGTGGTCCTCCTCGGGCGTGATGGGTTTCAAGGGTTCGCGTAAGTCGACCCCATATGCTGCTCAGGTAGCTGCAGAAGACGCTGCAAAGAAGGCTCAGGAACACGGCATGAAGACCCTTGAGGTCGAAGTTCGTGGTCCAGGTTCAGGCCGTGAATCGGCCCTGCGCGCTCTGCAGGCTGCTGGCTTCAACGTAACGTCGATCCGCGACGTAACGTCGATCCCGCACAACGGCTGCCGTCCGCGTAAGCGTCGTCGCGTCTAATTACACCATTGGAAAGCTGCCGGCCTTTTCGGGTCGGCAGTTCTATTGTGTTTGCGGCGGAGCGGCTCTAGCGGCCGCTAATTTGAAAGGACCATACCGTGACGATCCAGAGGAACTGGCAGGAACTGATCAAGCCGACCAAGCTGGACATTGTTTCGGGCAGCGACAACGCGCGCGTGGCCTCGGTAGTTGCCGAGCCGCTTGAGCGCGGTTACGGCCTCACCCTTGGCAATGCTCTGCGTCGCGTGCTGCTGTCGTCTCTTCAGGGTGCGGCTGTTACCGCCATCCAGATCGACGGCATCCTGCACGAATTCTCGTCCTTGCCGGGCGTGCGTGAGGACATCACTGACCTCGTGCTCAACGTCAAGGAAATCGCCCTGAAGATGGGTGGTGAAGGCCCTAAGCGCCTCACTCTCACACGTCAGGGCCCGGGTGCTGTTACCGCAGGTGACATCAAGGTATCCGGTGATATCGAAGTGCTGAACCCAGAGCTGGTTATTTGCCATCTCGACGACGGCGCTGAGATCAACATCGAGTTCACCGTTAACACCGGCAAGGGCTATGTCCCAGCCGACAAGAATCGTCCTGAAGACGCTCCAATTGGGTACATCCCAGTTGACGCTCTCTTCTCGCCGGTTCGCCGTGTGAGCTATAAGGTTGATGCTACCCGTGCGGGCGAAAGCCTCGACAAGGACAAGCTGACCCTGCAGGTCGAAACCAATGGTGCAGTGTCGCCGGAAGATGCAGTGGCTTATGCCGCCCGCATTCTCCAGGACCAGCTCTCGGTCTTCGTCAACTTCGAAGAGCCAAGCAAGGAAAAGGCCCAGGACACTGTTCCGGAACTCGCCTTCAACCCTGCATTGCTCAAGAAGGTCGACGAGCTCGAGCTGTCGGTTCGTTCGGCAAACTGCCTCAAGAACGACAACATCGTTTATATCGGCGACCTCATCCAGAAGACGGAAGCCGAAATGCTTCGTACGCCGAACTTCGGTCGTAAGTCGCTCAATGAAATCAAGGAAGTCCTGGCACAGATGGGGCTTCATCTCGGGATGGACGTGCCAAATTGGCCGCCCGAGAATATCGATGACCTCGCTAAGCGCTACGAAGATCATTATTGATCCGGCGCTGCCACGATTTTTAGGAGACCACCATGCGCCACGGTAATTCCGGCCGCAAGTTTAGCCGCACTTCTTCTCACCGTAAGGCCATGTTCGCAAACATGGCTGCTGCGTTGATCAAGCACGAACAGATCGTCACCACCCTTCCAAAGGCGAAGGATCTGCGTCCGATCGTAGAAAAGCTGATCACCCTCGGCAAGCGCGGTGACCTGCACGCTCGTCGTCAGGCAATCGCTCAGATCCGTGACGAAGGTCAGGTTCAGAAGCTCTTCTCGACCCTCGGCCCACGTTATGCTGAGCGTCAGGGCGGTTACATCCGCATTCTGAAGGCTGGCTTCCGCTACGGCGACAATGCTCCGCTCGCAGTCATCGAATTCGTTGACCGCGACGTCAATGCAAAGGGCCTGGACTCCGGTCCATCCTTCGCATCTGATGAATCGGAAGCAGCATAATTCATTGAGCCTTAGGCTCAGCGAATAAGCTCTTTGAAACCGACCTCAGGAAACTGGGGTCGGTTTTTTGTTGTCCGGATTTAAGCATGCGGGTTTTTGAGGTTCCAGGCGGCGCAGAGCGCCGCTGTTTCTTGCGGGTTGCGCGTAAAGACATAGGGCTTGCCGCTCAGTTTCACCCAGTCCCGGACGGCGACGGTGCGGTCACGGGTTGTCCATAACCATCGAAACATTTCGAGCGTCAGTTTGTCCTGATTGCCTTCGAGACCGCCGGGGCGGTCCTTCTGGAACATCGTGCGCCAAATGTAGCGGCTGACGCGCTTCTGCAGGTTTGCATCCAAAACGATGATGCCTGTGGTGCGGGGGAGGCGGACCGGGAAGTGAGCGGAGTAGCTGCCGTCCATGACCCAGCCGTCGAGAGCGGCCGCTTCGTCATGGAGCGCTTTGAAGTCGGCGTCGGGGCGTTGCTCATACATGGTGTTGGGCAAATGCCGATAGCGGTCGAGGTGGATGGCTGGCACGCCGAGCTTGTTTGCGAGCGCGATGGTGAAGGTCGATTTGCCCGCGTTGGTGGGGCCAAGGATCATGATGCGGTTTCCGAAATCGGATAGGGGCGGGATGTGCATCGGTGCTCTCGCGACTTTTGAGCGGATAGGGTAGCGGGTCAGTGGGATGAGCGCCACTGGCGAGTGAGGAGTTCCATAAAGCGACGGCAGGTCGGCGCAGAGAGATCTGGGGCCGAGCCCGGGGTGGCGGCTGGTGGGGGGTAGGACGTGCTAAGCAAAACGCCCTCGGTTTCCCAAGGGCGTTTTGTAATTTGGCGTAGGATAAAAATCCTTACTCGGCGGGAGCCATGTCCTTGCCGGTGTAGATTTCGTCGACCCAGTATTGGTCGCGGCGATCGAAGCCGTTGAACGGGGTGAGGGAGGCCTGGGTGTAGGCGCCCATCAGACCGAATTCGATCCAATCGTCTTCATCGATATCCGCCGGCAAGGTGAAGACCTGTGGGAGAACGTCATAGCTGTCGCAGGTTGGGCCCCAGATGGTGAATTCGGAGAATTCGCCATTGTTGTCGTGGACACGTGGGCCGCGCCAGACGCGCAGTGGTGGGGTGAAGTGCATGAACTTCACTTCCATCAGCGAGCCATAGGCACCGTCGTTGACGTAGACAGCCTGACCGCCGCGCTGATGTTTTACGCGCAGCAGTAGCGAGGTCGAGGAAGTGACGAGAGCGCGACCGGGTTCGATGATCAGCTCAGGTTTGGTCTTGCCGAAGTGATCGGAGACGGCCTGGCTGATGGTGTCGAAGTAGTGGCTCATCGGAGGCGCTTCGCTGGTCGGGTAGGGGGCTGGGTAGCCGCCGCCGATATTGAGGCGCTTGAGTTCGATGCCAGCTTCTTCGACGATCCGCGATGCTGCTGCAATGTGGCGCTCATAGGCGTAAGCGTCTTCACACTGGCTGCCGACGTGGAAGCACAGGCTTGGTGTGTAGCCCATCTTTTCGACGGCCTGCACGATTTCCGCTGCGCCCTGTTCCATGACGCCGAACTTGATGCCGAAGTCATAGGACTTCAGCGCCTTGCCGGCCTTGAAACGAGTGGTCACTTCAACGTCGCGGCTTGGGCCGACGACGGAGGCGAGCTGGTCGAGCTGCTGTGGGTGGTCGATGGTGAAAGAGCGAACGCCGAACTCTTCATAAGCGCGGGCGATTTCGCGCTTGTTCTTGATCGGGTTGTTGTAGTGCATGACGGCACCCGGCGCGTAATCGCGCACGAGTTCCATTTCGGTGTTCGAGGCAACGTCGAACGCCTTCAGGCCTTCAGCATGCAGCTGGGCAATGATGTGTGGGGAAGGGTTGCACTTAACGGCATAGGTGAGAAGGCCGTCAAAGCCCTTCTTGAAGACCTTTACGGCCTTGTGGAACTCCCGCTCCGAGAAAAGAAATGAGGGATAATCCGGTGCCTCAGCCGCAATCAGTGCGGAGGTGTTGGCGTACACGGTCTTCGGCTCGTCGGTCATTGGACAACAGGCCTTTCGGGGCTGGAGTTATGAAAGGGTCACAACGTTTCCGAGGGTGGTAAAGCTCCCGGTTTCCTCGATGGAAACTTATGAAATGAGCGCTGCATATAGGACCGCTTGCCCCCGGGCGCAAACGATAATTTCGTCCTCGAAACAACAATGTTTAAAGGTCATTTTCATGACAGAATTACGAGGCCTTTTAGGGGGATAGATTAGCTCAGGTTTGACCTTGAGTTTTGATTCCGAGGAATCCGGTATGTCATTGCGCAATCTCATGTTTTCGTCAGTCGCTGTGGTCGGCGTTGCGGTCGCGGCAAGCCTTGGTTTTGCGGGTTTGCACAATGGTGCGCCCAGTGTGGCGCAAGAAAGCGGGGCCACACTTCGGGCGGTGCCGCAGTCGCAAGCGGCAGTGCAATTGTCGTTTGCGCCGATTGTTCAGGCTGCATCACCCTCGGTGGTGAACGTTTATGCGACGCGCATTGAGCAGCAATTGGCTTCGCCTTTTGCGTCCGATCCGTTTTTCTCGCGTTTCTTCGGGCAAAATTTCTTCGAGACACGGCCCCGCGAATCTCAATCGCTCGGTTCGGGTGTGATCGTGGGCGAGGGCGGGGTGATCCTGACGAATGTTCACGTCATCAAAGGCGCGACCGACGTGCGGATTTCACTCAGCGATGGGCGCGAGTTCGCGGTTGATGTTGTGGTTCAGGACGAACAGACGGACCTTGCTGTGCTGAAGGTGCGGGATACGGCTGGGGTGGAATTCCCAGCGCTTGAGTTTGCAGACAGCGACGATCTGCTCGTTGGGGATCTGGTGCTGGCCATCGGGAACCCGTTTGGCGTTGGGCAGACGGTGACGAGCGGTATTGTTTCTGGCTTGGCGCGGACCGGCGTTGATGTGTCGGACTATGAGTTTTTCATCCAGACGGATGCGGCGATCAATCCGGGGAACTCCGGCGGGGCGCTGGTCGATATGGATGGGCGTCTGGTGGGGATCAATACGGCGATCTACACGCGCTCGGGTGGTTCGGTGGGTATCGGCTTTGCCATTCCAGCGAATATGGCGCGCGTGGTGGCTGACGCGGGGGCTGTGGGTGGGGAGATTATCCGGCCCTGGTTCGGTGCAAAACTGCAGAAGGTGACCGCCGATATTGCGCAGAGCCTGGCTATGGATACGCCGTATGGTGCGATGATTACGGAGACGGCGCCGAGCGGTCCGGCGGCGCGCGCGGACTTCCGTCCGGGCGATGTTATCCTGTCTATCGACGGGTTGCGCGTTGAGGACCCTGCAGCATTTAATTTCCGGTTGGCGACGCGGCCCCTCGGCGAGACTGTGCAGCTGGAGCGGTTGCGCGGCGGGGTGAGTGAGACGGTGAACTTCTTGGTTGAGAGTGCGCCGCAGACCGATGCCAATAGCGTGGCAACGATCGACGCCAATAGCCGCTTCTCAGGCATTACTGTGCGTCAGCTCGACCCGGCATTGGCGGAAGCCAAGGGGCTTGCCTATGACGCGCAGGGGATCATGGTGACCGAGGTGGTTCGCGGCTCGCCTGCTGACGCCATGGGCTTGCAAGTTGACGACATTATTCTGGAGCTCAATGAGGTTCAGATGACGGATGCGGCCAGCTTTGCGCAAATGGCATCGCAGCGGACGCGGACATGGCAGATTATTCTTCAGCGTGATGGTCGGGTCAGCCGTTTCATCGTGAGCGGCTAGTGAAAGCTTGAAGGGAACCTGCTAATGGTCGGGCATGTCTGATCTATTCGCTGCAGATCCTGCTGATACTGATAGAGCCCGGCCTCTCGCCGACCAGTTGCGTCCGCAAAACCTCGATGAGGTCATCGGACAAACGCATCTGTTGGGTGAGGGCGGCACACTGCGCCGCATGTTAGCCTCGGGGCGACTTGGCTCGCTGATTTTGTGGGGGCCTCCCGGCACGGGCAAGACCACTGTGGCGCGTCTCTTGGCCGATCAGATCGGCTATAAGTTCGTGCAGATTTCCGCGATCTTTTCGGGGGTCGCGGACCTTAAAAAGGTTTTTGAGACGGCGCGATTTGAACGGCAGACGGGGCACCGCACGCTGTTGTTTGTCGATGAGATTCACCGCTTCAACAGGGCCCAGCAGGATAGTTTTCTGCCGGTGATGGAAGACGGCACGGTGGTGCTGGTTGGGGCGACGACAGAAAACCCCTCGTTTGAACTCAATGCGGCGGTGAACTCGCGGAGCCAAGTGCTTCGGTTCCAGTCGCTTGATGCGGGGGATCTGGAAAAGCTGCTGCAGCGGGCCGAAACGCATCTTGGGATTGCGCTGCCGCTGACGCCAGAAGCGCGTGAGACGCTGCTGACGCTCGCGGATGGCGATGGACGCGCTATGCTCGGGCTGGTGGAGGAGCTGCTCGCTTCGGCACAGGACGGCGAAGTGCTCGACCCAACGAGCATGCTGACGGTCGTGCAGCGGCGTGCGCCGGTCTATGACAAGGCGCAGGACGGGCATTACAATCTGATCTCGGCGCTGCACAAAACCATTCGGGGGTCGGACCCGGATGCGGCGCTGTATTATTTCAATCGCATGCTGGAGGCGGGGGAGGACCCGCTGTTCCTCGCGCGGCGTCTTATTCGCATGGCCTCGGAGGATATTGGCCTAGCGGACCCGCAGGCGCTTGTTCACGCCGTGGC
This sequence comes from Devosia sp. MC1541, assembly GCF_012847305.1. Taxonomy (NCBI): domain Bacteria; kingdom Pseudomonadati; phylum Pseudomonadota; class Alphaproteobacteria; order Hyphomicrobiales; family Devosiaceae; genus Devosia; species Devosia sp. MC1541. Next base: position 46,771 of record NZ_JABBDZ010000004.1, on the reverse strand, counting down.
GGCGAGAGACGCTTATCAGATGCTCGGTTCGCCCGAAGGTGAGCTATCTCTGGCCAATTGCGTGGTCTATTTGGCGCTCGCGCCCAAGTCGAACGCGATCTACACCGCCTATAAGGCCTCGCGTGCGCTTGCGAAAACCTCGGGATCGCCAACGCCGCCGATGGTGATCCTCAATGCCCCGACCAAGATGATGAAGGGCGAGGGCTATGGGGAGGGGTATATTTATGACCACGACACGCCAGAGGCGTTCTCGGGGCAGGAATATTTCCCGGAAAAGATTGGTCGGCAGAGATTCTACGAGCCGGTGGAGCGCGGGTTTGAGCGCGATCTGAAAAAGCGCGTCGACTATTTTGACCGTTTGCGCGCGGCTAAACGTGAACGTGATAAGAAATCATGATCCAGCACTTTGCGCTTGTCGGGATCGGTGGAGCGTTGGGCGCTATGGCCCGCTATGGCCTAGCGCTTGGTGTCGGACGATTTTGGTTCGGCACCTTCCCGGTGGCAACACTTGTCGCTAATGTTTTGGGATCATTGGCGATGGGCGTGCTGGTTGGGCTGCTCGCGCGATTCTTGCCGCCCCATGCCGAAGACATCAGATTGTTTCTCGCTGTCGGCGTTTTGGGCGGCTTTACGACGTTTTCGTCGTTCTCTCTGGATACAATTTCGTTGATTGAGCGCGGCGCGCTGGCGCAGGCGGTGATCTATGTCGCCTTGTCGGTTGTGGTTTGTCTCATAGGGCTATATCTCGGGCTTCTAATGACCAAAGGTGGAACAGCATGAGCGGCGTACAACATCGTGAAGTAACAGCAGACGACGATGGTATGCGTCTGGACCGGTGGTTCGCTCGGCATTTCCCCCAGTTGGGTTTCGCGCGGCTGCAGAAGATCATTCGTAATGGCGAAGTGAAGGTCGACAAAAAGAAGGTCGAGACCAGCACGCGCCTTTCCGAAGGTCAGACCGTGCGCATTCCGCCGATCGATGATCCGGATACCGTTCGTGCCTTCAAGGTGAATGAAGACGATGTGCGGTTCCTGGAAGACATCATCATTTATGAAGATGACGATATCTACGTCTTCAACAAGCCTGCAGGCCTTGCCGTGCAGGGCGGTACCAACACCACTCGTCACCTCGATGGTCTGCTGAAGAACCTGCCGAACAAGCTCGGTGAAGCGCCGCGCCTCGTGCACCGTCTCGACCGCGATACCTCCGGGTGTCTCGTTGTGGCCAAGACGGCTCAGGCGGCCAAGCACTTTGGTGCCGTGTTCCGCTCGCGTTCGGCGCGCAAAATTTATTGGGCGCTGGTGGCGGGCAATCCGACCCCACGTCAGGGCGAAATCTCGTGCTTCCTCGCCAAGCAGGCGACTGAGGACGGGGAACAGATGGTTGTGGTGCGTAATGGTGCGCCGGGCGCTGTTCACTCCTCGACCTATTTCTCGACCACAGAAACGGCAAGCCGCCGCTTTGCTTGGGTGACGCTGAAGCCAGTGACTGGGCGTACGCACCAGTTGCGCGTCCACATGGCGCAGAACGGTACGCCGATCATCGGCGATCCGCGCTATTTCAATATTGAGAACTGGCAGGAAGCGCCGGGGCTCGGCGAAGGCCTGCACCTGCATGCGCGTCGCCTAGCGATCCCACTGCGTAACGGCAAGAAGCTCGATATCTCGGCGCCTCTGCCGGACCATATGCGTCAGAGCTGGGAAGCGCTTGGCTTCGATGCTGACCGCTATGACGTGCAGAAGAATGATCCGGAGACGGACATTTGAGGCTCGTCATGTTCGACATGGACGGGACGTTGATCGACACCCAGTCCTTGATTTCTGAACATATGACGCAAACCTTCGTGGGCGCGGGGCTAACGCCTCCGACGCCCGCGCAGTCGCGTCGTGTGATTGGCCTGTCGCTCCCCAATGCTATCGCTACCCTTATGGGCTCGGACGATATGGTATTGGCTGAGCAGATGGCCGAAGACTATCGCAGCCGCTATCGGGCGATGCTGACGACCGGCGCGGGCCGCGAGGGGTTTTATCCCGGCGCGCGCGAAACGCTGGACCTTTTGCATGCGCAGCAGGAAACGCTGCTTGGCATTGCCACTGGTAAGGGCTTGCGTGGTGTGCATCGCATTACGCAGATGCATGGTATCGAACACTATTTTTCGACGCTGCAGACGCCGGACAATAACCCATCCAAGCCGCATCCCAGCATGATGTTGACCGCTATGGCGGAAACGGGCGCTCAGCCGCATCAGACTGTGATCATCGGCGACACCACATTCGATATCGAAATGGGCAAGGCCGCAGGCACCAAGGCTATTGGCGTGCTGTGGGGCTATCATGAGCCGGATGATCTGATCCGAGCTGGCGCGGACATTCTTATCGAGAGATACGAAGACCTGCCGGCCGCTATCGACCAAGTATTGGAGAACTGACATGCGCGACCAGCTTGAAGAAGCCCACAAGCACATGGAGGACGGCTACGGTCGCGCACAGCATTTGCAGCAGACCGAACTGCCGAAGCGCTTCTATAAGGAAGTGGACGTGGCGCGGGTTGAGGACGGCTTTGTCGTCACGCTTGACGGCAAGCAGACCAAAACCCCCGGCCACAAAAAGCCGATTGTCGTACCGGTTCAGTCCATGGCTCAGGCGATGGCTGAAGAATGGGCGGCGCAGGGCGAGTTTATCGACCCGGCGACCATGCCGACAGTTCGCCTGATCAATTCGGCGATCGAGAGCGGCGACGACATGGCTCCGGCCTTCCGCGCTGAAGTGGTCAAGTTCGCAGCTGGTGATTTGTTGCTCTATCGTGCCGATGCTCCGCAGGAATTGGTAGAAGAGCAGGACAAGCTCTGGGACGGTGCGCTGGTGAAGCTGGCACGGCACTTCGACGTTGCCTTCCAGCCGACAGTTGGCATTCTGCATCAGGATCAGCCCAAGGCGACGCTTGAAAAGCTCGATGCAGGTCTTGAAGGGCAGGGGCTGCTGACGCTGACCGCGCTTGTATCGATCACCGGCATTACCGGCTCCGGTCTTCTGGCTATCGCTTACCTTCATCAGCTGCTGACAGCCAATGATGTGTGGGACGCGGCGCATGTCGACGAAGATCACCAGAATCGCCTTTGGGGCGAAGATGATGAAGCGATGGAACGCCGGGCCAAACGCCGCGTCGAATTCGACGTGGCTATCGCTGTGGTGGACGCGCTGCGTTAACGCGTGCGTTCCACAATCCACTGCGCCGTTTCTGGCGAAATCTCCGTGAGCGGGTCGAGAACAAAGTCCCGCTCATGGGCAAAACGATGCGGCAAGATGAGCTTGGTCGTATCCATCACCACGCGCTCGTAAGCCACAACATCAATATCAATGAGCCGTGGGCCCCAGACTTCGTGGCGCACGCGCCCCATGTCGCGCTCGATGTCGAGGCAAGCGTGGAGCAGATCGACGGGCGATAGGTCGGTCTCGACTTCTGCGGCCATATTGGCGAAGTCGGGCTGATCGGTCTTGCCCCAAGCCTTCGTGCGAATGACGCTTGATTGCTTGGTGATGGTGATGTGGTCGTGCGCATCGAGTAGCGCGATGGCTTGCTCGAGTTGGGCGGCTGGGTCGCCGATATTGGCGCCAAGGCTGAGCCAGGCTTTTGCCATTAGTTTGGTCTCACGCGATGAATTTCAATTGCCGCTTCGCCCGACACCATAGCGATGGGGGCCGAGGGTTTGCGCAGGCGCAAAATGATCCAGTTGATGTCAGGAAGCTCAGCGAAGAGGGCAGTGGTGATGGTGTGGGCGACGGCTTCAATCAGGTTGAAGCGCTTGGCCTCAAAGGCGGCTTTCACTACGTCATAGATCGAGGCGTAGCTGACGGTTGAGGTGATGGTGTCGGTTTCGCCGGACGGGCTGAGATCGACGCCGCACTGCAAATCGATGAAGAAGCGTTGGCCCAGCTTGGCTTCTTCCTCAAAGAGGCCGTGATAGCCGAAAAAGCCTAGATCATTGAGGATGATACGGTCGCCGGTGAATGGGGTGGTCATGGAGCGGTCTCCTCGGGGCCGTAGAGCGTAGCTTGGGCGATGCGCAGCGCATCAGAATTGGCGCGAACATCGTGGACGCGGAAGATATGGCCCCCGCGCTCGTAACCTGCAACCGTGGTGGCCAAAGTTCCTGCCAAGCGCTCGCTCGGTTCGTTGCCCAGCACTTTGCCGATCATCGACTTTCGTGAGGTGCCGACGAGTGTGGCGAGGTCTGGGAAAGCGCGAATCAATTCAGAGAGTTGGCGCAGGATGCTGTAATTTTGATTCAGGGTTTTGGAGAAGCCTAAGCCTGGATCCAGAATGAGGTTTTCGCGCGCAAGGCCCGCGTCGGCGGCGATCTTCAATGTTTGGTTGAAGAAGGCGATCATGGCGGGGATGACGTCCGTTTCGGCGGTCCAGCCGCGGTCCCAATGCATGGCAATGGTCGGCACGCCGTAGAGGGCGGCGACGTCGGCCATATAGGGATCAGCCTGCAGCCCGTTCACATCGTTGATGATGTCAGCGCCGGCCTGAATGGCCTGATCGGCGACGAGGGGCTTCATCGTATCGATGGAGATGGGCGTGGTGATGCCAGCGGTGCGTATGGCGTCAATCGCAGGGATCACGCGATCGAGCTCTTCCTGAACCGAGACAGGTGCGTGGCCGGGGCGCGTGCTTTCGCCGCCAATGTCGATGATGTCCACGCCTTCGGCGACCATGGCTTGCGCGTGGGCGAGGGCGGTCTCGACACTGTCGTGGGTGCCGCCATCGGAAAAACTATCCGGGGTGACGTTGAGAATGCCCATGACAAGCGCGCGCGGCCCAGCAATGAGCTTTTGGCCGCTGCGCAGCGTGTAGGCGTGGTGCGTGTGCATCTAATGCTCCGCGTGAAATGACCCTCATCCCATAGCGTAGAAACGCGGCGGGGTCATGGTTCGTGCCACGGAAGCTGTGGAGCGCTATTTGCCTTCGCGGGTTTCGACGAGGGTTTTTAGGATCAAGGTCAGCACGGCGATGAAGGTCAGGGTCGAGGCGGCGGCGAAGGAGCCGGTGATGTTAAAATCGTTGAACAAGAGAGTGATCTGCAGGGGCAGGGTGTTCGTTTGGCCTCGGATGGCGCCAGAGACAACGGAGACCGCGCCATATTCGCCCATGACGCGGGCGTTGGTCAGGATTGCGCCATAGATCAGCGCCCAGCGGATGTTGGGCAGGGTGACGAACCAGAACATCTGCCAGCCACTGGCGCCAAGCGAGAGGGCAGCTTCTTCATCTTCAGTGCCTTGCTGGCTCATCAAGGGAATCAACTCACGCGCCACAAAGGGGGCGGTGACGAAGAGACTGACAAGAACAATGGCGAGGGGTGTGAACATGATTTGGATGTTCGCGGCCTTGAGGGCCGGGCCGAAGAGGCCCTGTCCACCGTAAAGGAAGAGATAGGCGACACCGGCGACGATGGGGCTCATGGCTGCTGGGAGCTCAATAAAGCTGATGAGCAGTTGGCGACCACGGAAGCGGAAGCGCGTGACAAGCCATGCCAGAGAGGTGCCGACGACGATATTGACCGGAACGGCGATGAGCGCGACGAGCACTGTCAGCCAGATCGCGTGGAGCGTACCGGGTTCAATGATATTGGCGAGGTAGACGGCAATCCCTTCGCGCAAGGCGAAGGTGAAGATCAGCGCGACCGGCACGACCAGGCTGAGTGCGGCGAAGGCAAAGGCTAGCGCAATCAACGCGTTGGCGGTTATGCTTTGCGTTTTGATTCCGGACATTGTCTTACCCATTTCTCTCGGCATAGCGCGTTTGCCAAGCGGCAAGGGCGTTGGTGGCGACGAGCGTGAGGAAGGCGACGAGAAGGAGGACCGTCGCGAGGGCCGCTGCGCCTTCGTAATTGTACTCGTCGAGGCGGATATAGATCAGCAGCGATACGATTTCGGTCATGCCCGGTAGATTGCCTGCAATGAAGACGACCGCTCCGAACTCACCGAGCGAGCGGGCGAAGGAGAGCACACATCCGGAGATGAAGGCGGGGAGGATGGTGGGCCAGATGACGCGGGTGAAAATCTGCCAGCGGCTCGCGCCCAGGGTCTGCGCTGCCGCCTCATAGCTTTCGTCGAGATCTTCCAGCACCGGCTGCACAGAACGAACAACGAAAGGAATGGAGGTGAAGGTCATGGCGGCGATGATGCCGAGCTGGGTGTAATTGACCTTAATGTTGTTGGGCTCGAGGAATTGCCCGTACCAACCGGTTCCCGAGAAAAGCGTCACCAAGACCAGGCCCGCGACAGCTGTCGGCAGGGCAAAGGGGAGGTCGACCAGAGCGTCGAGAATACGGCGACCGGGGAAACGATAGCGGGTGAGAACCCAGGCGAAGAGCATGCCGACAATGCCATTGATGATGGTGGCATAGAAGGCAGAGCTGAAGGTGATGCGATAGGCGGCCAAGGCGCGGTTGGACGAGATAATGCGCCAGAACTCGCCCCAACCCATGCCCGTGACTTTGAGCAACATGGCGGCGATGGGCAGGAGGACGATGAGGGAGATGTAAAAAACAGATACGCCCATGGTGAGGCCGAAGCCGGGCAGGAAGTGCTTAGAATGCGGTTTTGCCATGGGGTGTTCTCATAGACTTGGCGGCGCAACAAAAGCTGCGCCGCCGGATAGAATAGGTATGGCAGAAGGGGTTATTGGTTCAGGAAGACCTTGTCGAGCAGGCCGCCGTCGGCAAAGTGTTCCTCAGCAGCCTTTTGCCAGCCGCCAAACTCTTCTTCGACGGTCACGAGGCGAACTTCTGGGAAGCGATCTGCGTGCTTGGCCAAGACTTCTTCGTTTGTAGGGCGATGGAAGTTTGCGGCTGCAACTTCCTGACCTTCGGGCGAGAAGAGGAAGTCGAGATAGGCCTTGGCCACATCGCGGCTGCCACGGGCGTCCACGACCTTATCGACAATGGCAACCGGGAACTCGGACAGGAACGACACAGACGGCGTGACCGGCTGGTACTTGTCGGTGCCAAATTCGTTGGCGACTGCGAGCGCTTCGGCCTCAAAGGTGATCAGAACGTCGCCAAGCTGGCGCTCAGTGAAGGCGGTGGTTGCAGCGCGGCCACCGGTTTCAAAAACGGGCACGTTGTTGAAGAGCTTGGTGAGGAACTCTTCGACCTTGGCGGTGTCGCCTGCGTATTCCTCGGTCGCCCAAGCGCGGGCTGCGAGATAGGTGTAGCGACCGTTGCCTGAGGTTTTGGGGTTCGGGAAGATGATCTGCACGCCCTCGGTCACCAGATCACCCCAATCGTTGAGGTTCTTTGGGTTGCCAGCGCGGACGAGGAAGGACGGGAAGGAATAGAAGGGGGTGGCGTTGTTCGGGAACTCAGTTGCCCAATCGGCCGAGACGAATTCGCCGTCCACGAGGCGTTGAACGTCCGTAACCTGATTGAAGGTCACGACGTCTGCTGCCAGGCCTTCTAGAATGGCGCGGGCCTGAGCGGAGGAGCCGGCATGGGACTGGTTGACCGTGACGGTCGCGCCGGAGGCTGTGTAGGCCTCGTTGATGGCGGCGAAGAGCTCGCGTGCAATATCGTATGAGGCGTTCAAGATGTCGGTGGGCTGAGCGTAGACCGGCGCAGCAGAAACGGTCAGTGCAGCCAAAGTGGAAACAAGGAGCTTATTCATAACGGCGCAAGTCCATCGGTTTGAGCAATTGAGATGGAGATGAAACGGCTTGCGGTGCGTCGTAAAGGTCCAAAAGACTGAACTGGATGAGTAATTTACGCGCTGAAACTTAGTCGCAAATCCATTGCGTCTGACTTCAAGACCGCGCGAATTTTATTCTAAAGGTGCTGGCCGCCAGTGGCGACCAGCGCAAGTTCATTTCGCCACGGCGCGTCCGATGCCGATAATTATGCAGGCGCCAATAAAGCCCGCGACGAGATAACCAATCCAGCCACCGAAGGAAATTCCCAGCAGGCCAAACAGAACGCTGGCGATAATGGCACCAACGATGCCGAGCAGGATGTTCTTGAGAACGCCGCCACCGGCATTCATGAACATGCTGGCAAGCCATCCGGCGATGCCGCCAATAATGATCGCACCAATAATTCCAACACCGTCAAAACCCATGTTTTCGCCTCCTCGCGAAGTGAGTCTGTACGGGCTTAGCGTGGCACACTACGGAGAAAAGGCAAGAACTGCCTAAAATTGCTGCAATAAACAAAAATGCCGACACATATTGTGCCGGCATTTTGAATTTTTATTACTGCTGATAGCCGTTTGACTATTTTGCGGCAGGGACTGCGAAGAGATCGTATTCGTCATTGTCGGTCACGGTGACCGAAACAATGTCGCCGATCTTGATGCCGTCAGCATTGTCGACATAGACCTGACCGTCGATCTCCGGAGCATCCCACTTAGAGCGCGCGATAACGCGGTTCTGCTCGGGCTGAACGTCATCAACGATCACGTCGATGGTGCGACCGACCTTCTTGCTCAGCTGGTGGTAGGAAATGTCCTGTGCCACTTCCATGAGCTGGGCGAAGCGCTCTTCCTTCACTTCTTCCGGAACAATGCCCGGCAGATCGTTGGCAGGAGCACCTGTCACTGGTTCGTACTTGAAGCAGCCAGCGCGATCGATTTCGGCTTCTTCGATCCAGTCGAGAAGGAATTCAAAATCTTCTTCGGTTTCACCAGGGTGACCCACGATGAAGTTCGAGCGGATGGTCAAATCTGGGCAGATTTCGCGCCACTTCTTGATCCGGTCGAGGGTCTTTTCGTGGTTCGCTGGGCGCTTCATAGCGCGCAGAACGGTTGGCGAAGCGTGCTGGAACGGAATGTCGAGGTAGGGCAGAACGAGGCCTTCGGCCATCAGTTCAATCACCTGATCGACATGTGGGTATGGGTAGACATAGTGCATGCGCACCCATGCGCCGAGCTCGCCGAGTTCCTTGGCGAGGTCATAGAACTTCGCCTTCACGTCGCGGCCACGGTACTTGGATGTCGCGTATTTCAGGTCGACGCCGTAAGCCGAGGTGTCCTGCGAGATAACCAGCAGTTCCTTGACGCCAGCGCGGATGAGGCCCTCGGCTTCGCCGAGAATTCCGGCGGCAGGGCGCGAGACGAGATCGCCGCGAATCTGAGGGATGATGCAGAAGGAGCAACGATTGTTGCAGCCTTCCGAAATCTTCAGATAGGCATAGTGGCGAGGCGTGAGCTTGAGACCGCTCTCCGGGACCAGATCGACAAAGCGATTTGGTACTGGGGGCAGGTGCTCATGAACCGCCGAAACCACGTTTTCGTACTGGTGCGGGCCGGTGATGGCCAGCACGTTCGGATGGGTTTCGCGGATGAGGCCTTCTTCAACGCCGAGGCAGCCGGTGACGATCACGCGGCCGTTTTCGTTGAGAGCTTCACCAATCGCTTCCAAGCTTTCCTGCTTGGCGCTATCGAGAAAGCCGCAAGTGTTGACGAGAACAATGTCCGCGCCTGCATAGTCGCGGCTAAACGAATAGCCCTGCGCCCGAAGCGTGGTCATGATGCGCTCGCTGTCCACAAGCGCCTTGGGGCAGCCGAGGCTGACGAGTCCGATTTTTGGCGCCTGAGTCATGCGCGTGCAGAATTCCGCTAAGTAAGAGAATGGCGCGTCATACAGAATTCTGCACGGTTACGCAATGTGACTGGCCGTCACTTACCGATGATCAGCTGTGCAGCGAACGCGGATCACGGGCTCGTGAATGGAATTAATGCGTGAACAGTGCGTCTGTAACAGTGTGGTTTATTAGAACAGCGTTGTTCGATTACCTTTTAGCGACTGGCGCGCCGAATTGGCGCAGCATTATTGGAGTTCCCATGTTCGACCGTCTCTCCGCATACGCGCCGCAGGCCCTCGCTGTGCTGCGCATTATGGCAGCATTGCTGTTTCTCGCTCACGGCACACAGAAGCTCATGGCGTTTCCTGCTGGCGGTTTCCAGCCAGGCGCTGATACGATTTTCTTCTGGGCAGGCGTTATCGAGATCGTCACCGGTATCCTGATCGCAATTGGTTTCTTCACCCGTCCAGCGGCATTCATCGCTTCGGGTACCATGGCTTTCGCTTACTTCATGGGCCACGCGCCGCAGAACTTCTTCCCGGTCAACAACGGTGGTGACGCGGCAATCCTGTTCTGCTTCGTGTTCCTCTACCTGGTATTTGCAGGTCCTGGCGCTTGGAGCGTTAACAAGAAATAAGTGCCTCCCTCGGTGCTGATAGAGACCCTCGGCTTCGGCCGGGGGTCTTTTTTTGTCTGCTGCTGGGAGCGTGTGGCGGTGCGACCAATAAAAAAAGAGAGCCTATGGGGCTCTCTTTGTAAGGCGCGGGAGGGGGGGCGCTAAGGTTAGCTTCCGTGTGTCTGGCCGGGTTTGGTGGAGGGCGAACGAACAGCGTCTTCCGGGTTCAGCGGGGTCGATGCTGGCGGCGTATAGGGCGCGGGCTCGGTGGCTGGCGTCATATATTCAGCAGCTTCAGCATAATCGCGGTCGTCTTCGCCTTCTTCGGCAAGATCGCGAATAGCGTCGCGGACTTCATCGAGCAGGGATGCCGAGTACCGCGAGCGCTGGACCGTGTCGCCAGCGGTTTCGTGATTCTTGAACCAGACGAGAAGAGCTTCACAAAGGATGCGCAGCGCCACGAAGGCCAATAGACCGAAGACCGCGATTTCCAGAATGCCCCACAGGCCGTTCCCAAAGCCCTGCGAGAAGCGGAAGAAGAAGTGGCTCACAATCCAGAGCAGAATACCGGCTAGGCCAAGGGCGTAGAAAATCGGCATGAGCTTGGGCGACAGAATCGCGTCCAGCCGGAACAGGGTCTGACGGGTGAGTAGGCGTTTAATATCGTCCAATTTCATAAGTCAGCTCCTCGATTCGCGGACGGTCTAAAGGTGTTCGTCCAAGTGCCCTATGGCAAGGTTTTACGCCACTGTTGTTGCGCCGAAAATAGCTTCAAACCGGGTGCGTAGAACCGAATCTACTTCAGGCATGCTCAACAGAAGCCCCAAGTCCTCAAAACTAGTGACGCCTTGGTCGGTGATTCCGCATGGCACAATGCCGTTATAGTGGCTGAGATCAGGCGAAACGTTGAGCGCGATGCCGTGGAACGTCACCCATTTGCGCACGCGAACACCGATGGCTGAGATTTTATCTTCACGCCCTAAACCTTTTTCAGGTCGCTGCACCCATACGCCGACGCGCCCTTCGCGGCGCTCACCTTTCACATTATGGCTTTCGAGCGTGTCGATGACCCATTGCTCTAGCCCTTGGACGAGGCAGCGAATGTCGCGCCCGCGTTGGGTGAGGTCGAGCATGACATAGGCAACGCGTTGGCCGGGGCCATGATAGGTGTACTGACCGCCTCGGCCCGCGGGATAGACCGGGAACCGCGCTGTGAGCAGATCCTCAGCGCGCGCTGAGGTGCCAGAGGTGTAAAGGGGAGGGTGCTCCAAGAGCCAGACGGCCTCAGAAGCCTCGCCTGATGCAATCGCCGCCACGCGCTCATCCATCATGCGCAGAGCCTCTGGATAATCCAGTGGCGCATCGAAGATGGTCCATTCGACAGCCTGATCATCCGAGCGCAGGAGCTTTGACTTGATCTGACACGCTTCGTTGTTGGTTGTTAACACTTTCATAACCATGCTGGGCCGAATTTAAGGTAGAAGCTGCGCGACACTAACAGATCGAGCCTAAGACCTATCTATGAGCACTCTGGACAATATTGAAGTGGACATCACCGTGGAACTCGGCGCGTCCACGTTGCCGATCCACCATTTGCTGCGCATGGGTCGCGGTGCTGTGATCGAACTCGACACCACTGAACATGATCCCCTGCGCATTTATGCCAATAATACGCTCGTGGCTAAAGGCGAGGTGAATGTAGAAGACGGGCGCCTCCGCGTTTTCGTCAAGGAAAAGACTTTTAAAGCAGGGTAGTGGGAAACTTCCACAGGCTGAGGATTTTCGAATTTAAACGCTTGTGGTCCCCAGAACCGTTTGCTACATCCCCCCTCGTTGAAGCGCAGATGCGGTTCAACTTCTACCAGAATGTGCGGTCGTGGCGGAATTGGTAGACGCGCAGCGTTGAGGTCGCTGTGCCCGAAAGGGCGTGGAAGTTCGAGTCTTCTCGACCGCACCATTATTCAAAAACCCCGGCGATCTTCGGATCGGCGGGGTTTTGAGTTTTCAGGGCTCTGATTTTCCTATCTTTTTCCATTTTCGACTTCCGTTGTGGAAAGATTGAAATAGGTCGTGATCAGAGGCTCGGGGTGCTTGTTAAGGCCAAAAGCCTTTGCTAAACCCCTCCTCGTTGAAGCGCAGATGCGGTTCAACTTCTACCAGAATGTGCGGTCGTGGCGGAATTGGTAGACGCGCAGCGTTGAGGTCGCTGTGCCCGAAAGGGCGTGGAAGTTCGAGTCTTCTCGACCGCACCATTATTCAAAAACCCCGGCGATCTTCGGATCGGCGGGGTTTTGAATTTTTAGGTCTTGCCTAAGTATCTATCAGCGCTAGGTTAGTGGCGTATGTACATTCGTGCGCGGAGCGTATGGTGGATATCGACGCACTCCAGAGAATATTCGCATTTCAAGCGGTCGATAGGCGGCAAAAGGCCATAACGTCCGGCGTCCAATTCGTGCACTATACTAGCGCCGAGGCGGCGTTGCAGATTTTGCGCAATGAAAGTGTATGGCTGCGTAAATCTGCGGTCATGAACGATTTTTCTGAAATCGAGTACGGCAATCGCCTGCTAGTTGCGGCATGGCATTCAGATGCTGGCACAAAACTCAAAAATATATTGGATCGGGATTTTGATGGGAGCGCTGCTTGGGTAGCTGCTGATCTGGATGCGGCGGTCCGAAAAATGCGTCTTGATACCTATATGGTGTGCATTTCCGAACACCGGAAATTTGAGAATGGCTTGGGCCGTCTCTCAATGTGGCGTGCATACGGCAACGTAGCAATCGTAGTCCAGCCCACCGCGTTCATGGAAAACGCAAATCCGCCGTTACCCCTATATTCGCTGCCTGTTTCCTATTTGGACCCAATGGGTTTCCAGAAAAATTTCCAGAAGTTCGTTTATCGCTTTATGAGCGCATTGCCTGAACTTCGTAAATTACAAATAGCTGCAGTCCGGGAGTGGCTGAGTCGGTGTTTTCGGCAGTTTATTCTTGGCACAAAGCATAAGGGGTTCCGGGAAGAGCGGGAATGGAGGGTTATCTATTCACCTGAGAGCCCCAGCAGCCCACTGATTTCCAAGAATGTTGAAGTCGTGCGTGGGGTCGTTCAACCCGTGATAAAGTTGGATTTACGGGACGCGCCAGACCTTGGTATTCGCGGCTTAGCGGTTAAAGATTTCGTCGAAAAAATTATAATTGGTCCGACAGCGTTTCCTTTGGTGCAGAGCGAGGCTTTTGCGACGGTGTTAGAAGCGAAGGGGGTGCCCGATCCTCTTTCACGAATAGAGATTTCGGACATCCCGCTCCGTCAATAATGCTCCCATCGAGTGGTCCACTTACCTCACCAGTCCAATTTGCGCCGCCTGTTTGACCGCTTCAGTGAGGCCTGCAAACTGTTTGGCGGCGAGGCGACCAACTTGCCAATAGAGATCGACGTCGAGCGTCGCTCCGGGGATCAGTTCTACCAAGCGACCACTGGCCAGATGATCGTGCACCAACGCGGTGGGGTTAAGGCACCAGCCCATGTGGGCGAGGGAGGCTTTCACAAAACCATGACTGGACGGGATGAAGTGCGTCGGCCCCGAAACCGTTGTGCCGAAGTTGGTCACCAGCCAGTCCCTTTGCAGCTGATCCTTCTGATTGAAGGTCACGACTGGGGCGTGTGCGAGGGCTGCAGCGGTTACGCCTTGTGAGAAATGGCGCTGATAAAACTGCGGGCTCGCCGTGGCGTGGTAGCGGAGGTTGCCCAGCCTGATGACATCGCAACCGATGATCGGCTCTGCTTTTGATGTCACTGCGGCGAGCACGCGGCCTCGGCGCAGCCAATCATGCGTGAAATCCTGATCGTCTATAATGATGTTCAGGACGTTGGAGCTGGTCGCCGCAAATGCAGCGGCAGCGGGCATGAACCAGGTCGCAAGGCTATCGGCATTCACGGCGATGTCTAGCGTGAGCGGCTTGGCGGTGTCCCCAAGTGAGGGCAGGTGGGTCAGCAGGTCGTTTTCGAGGGAGCCAACCAATTCCATATGGCGGCAGAGCCAAGCGCCCTTTTCTGTCGCAATGCAGGGTGTGCCGCGTTCGATGAGAACAGCGCCGAGACGCTCTTCGAGCTGGCGCACCCGTTGGGAGACGGCTGACTGCGTGATATTGAGCTTTTGCGCGGCGCGCTCGAAACTGCCAGTTTGAACCACCATGGCAACGGCGTGTGCTGCAGGATAGTCAATCATGGCATTAGCCCTCCTAATGGTGATGCAATTTCTTTAATTGGCCTAATTGATTGCACGGTCGTTAGGCAAGGGCCGGGTGCTGACTGAAGGAATCGCAATGGACGTGTTCGGCATAGGCTTGGCGACTGGCCTCACTTTGATTTTGGCCATCGGCGCGCAGAACGCCTTCGTGTTGCGGCAAGGCTTGCGCGGGGAGCATGTGCTCGCGGTGGTGCTGACCTGTGCCATATCGGATGCACTGCTTATCGCGCTCGGGGTGACGAGCTTTGGTCATGTGGCCGCGATTTTGCCGTGGCTGGAGACCGGCATGCGCTTTGCGGGCGCGGCCTTTCTCATCTGGTACGGGCTGAAAAGCTTGCGGTCAGCGTTGCAATCGACTGGGGCACTGGTGGTGGACGAGCAAAAGCCAAGTGCTAGCCTAGGCGCGACGTTGCTGACCTGTTTGGCGCTCACCTGGCTCAACCCACATGTTTACCTTGATACGGTGGTTTTGCTTGGATCGATCTCGACCCAGTTCCCCGGCGCACAGGTGCTGTTTGCTGCAGGAGCCATCACCGGGTCTTTTGTGTTCTTCTTTGCCCTCGGATTTGGCGCAAGATTGCTGCGTCCTGCGTTCGCCAATCCTGCGTCATGGCGTTGGCTAGAGGGTGCTATTGCCGTGGTGATGTGGCTGATTGCGTTGAAACTTCTGTGGCCGGAAGCGCAGGACTGATCGGGGGCCAGTCAGAGATTTTCAATTTTGGCGTGCGGAAGCCCATGGCTGCCCACGCGGCTGCCAAGCGCGCATAGAATTTTGTGGTGTGCCACTTGCTGGCTGGAATCGAGTGGTCGAACTTTGTCTGCGCCGGTGCATCGGCAATTTGCGTGCGCAGGTCAGGGCGTTGACGCTCGGCCATGGGCCACATGCTTGTGTAGATGCTCAGCCAGTGGCCACCCGTGAATTCAACGAAGACGGGCGAATTGCAGCAAGCCGTGAGAACGCGCCGTGTCGGGGCTGTTGCTGATAGGCGATAGGCGTGTAGGCCATCGAGTCCATGGGGGAAGCGCACGCGATCCTTGCGATAGAGCGTGTAGTTGGTGCCCCCATTATCTTCGGTTAGCGCGCGTGCTGGGCCAAAGTTCGCCAACTCCCGTGCAGCCTTTCGGCAGGAGGCGCAGTGGCACTGTGCGCTCAACAGCGGACTGCCAACAACTTCCATGTGAAATTGCCCGCATTGGCAAACGAGTGTGGTCGTAACGTCCATTCCTACTCCAGAGGTGGGACTGATCTCAAAGTAGTCATAGTGTTTTTGTTATTCGCGCGAAAGTGGCCTGCGACTGGAGGCCAGCGCATCACTTAGGCGAAGTGCTAGTTCTTGATCTGTTATTGTTGTCATGCGGATGAAAACGCCGTCTTGGCCGACGAGCTCGTCGGTTTCAAAATATATGTCGGGCGAGATGTCGAGCAGGAGAACCTTTTGGTCTGCAGGGCATTTTAGCCACAGTAGGCCGGTTTCACGCAGCTCGGCGATGATCTGGTCGTGGTAAGCGATGCAGGGCCCCGCTATGCCCTCTTTGACCATAATCTCATCATTCAGAGCAGCTTGAGCTAGGGTGTAAACCCGAGAAAAGTCGGTGCGGGCGGCGATTGGCTCAGACATTTTCATAGCCTCGACATTAGAGAAGAGAAAAGCTTTTGCAGGTCACTGGCGCGGCGCAGATTGAACAGGTACAGCTTGCCACGCCCCTGAAACCCCCAGGACACGAAAAGGGCTCCCTATGAGCGACGAATCCACAATCATGTCCGGTGAAGACCTGGGCCGTGTCGACAGCACCTTCCGCGATGCGGAGGGGCGGATCAGCCTTGCTTGGGTAGGCGAGGTTCGGGCGCTGCTCGAACGCGAGCAGCTTGAGGCGCTAGTCGCGCTCCTAGAGCCGCTGCATGCGGGGGACGTTGGCGACCTGCTCGAACAGCTGGAAGCTGAAGAGCGTATCCATCTGGTTCGACTACTCGGTGATTTGTTCGACTTCTCGGCCCTGACCGAGGTCGACGAAAGCATCCGTGTCGAGATCATGGACGCGATTCCGAATACGGAAATCGCCCGCGCCGTGGCCGAACTCGATCATGACGACGCGGTGTATTTGCTCGAAGATCTGGAGCAAAAAGACCAAGACGAAATTCTGCGGGCTATGCCCACGTTCGAACGGCTGGCGTTGAAGCGAAGCCTTGATTTCCCTGAAGATTCGGCCGGACGCCGGATGCAGACGGAATTCATCGCCATTCCGCCATTTTGGACGGTGGGGCAGGCGATCGACTACCTGCGCGCCGAGCCCGAATTGCCGGAAGAGTTCTATCAGCTCTACGTAGTTGATGCGGGCTATAAGGTGCTTGGCGTTTTGCCGCTCGATCGGTTCTTGCGGACGCAGCGTGCGGCCAAGGTCGATACGATCATGAACACGCAGCTGACGCTCATAAAAGCGGAAGACGACCAAGAAGAAGCCGCGCGCATTTTCGAACGCTATGACTATGTCGAGGTTGGCGTGGTCGATAATGGCGACCGTCTTGTGGGCGTGTTGACCATCGACGACATTGTCGACGTTATTCAGGAAGAAGCCGAAGAAGACATTCGCCTGATGGCAGGCGTGGGCGACGAAGACGTTTCTGACACCACGGTCGACACGGTGAAGAGCCGTACGCCATGGCTGGTGGTGAACCTGTTCACGGCGCTGTTCGTATCGTTGGTCATTGGGCTCTTCGACGCCACCATCGAGCAAATGGTGGCGCTCGCCGCGTTGATGCCGATTGTTGCTTCTATGGGCGGGAACGCCGGGGCGCAGACGATGACTGTTACGGTGCGTGCGCTGGCCATGCGTGAGCTGGATGGTGGACGATTGCGCCGGCTTATTCGCCGCGAAATGGTGGTGGGCGTCGCCAATGGGGTGCTCTTCGCCATTCTAATCGGGCTTGTGACCTGGTTCCGCTATAGCAATCCAGAACTGGGTGTGGTGATCGCCTTGGCCATGGTGATCAACATGATCGTTGCCGGTACATTCGGTGTGCTCATTCCATTAACGCTGGATCGTTTGAAAGCGGATCCGGCGATTGCATCGGCAGTTTTCGTGACGACGATTACCGATGTGGTTGGCTTCTTTGCATTTTTGGGAATTGCCGGGCTGTGGTTCGGACTATTCTAACAAACAGTCATGCGAACGCATCCGCGTGACTGTTGCAGAATGGTCGCTTGCATCCCGTCTCTATTGTCATTAGCGTTTCATTTACCATCTGCCGCGCGGTGGCGGCTTGGTGTGGACGACTGACAAGGAGCGATCTCATGCGCAGTCAACCGAAGCCTAATCTGTGGATGACCATGAGTTGGGCACTGGTGTGCCTTGTGTCCATGGCACTGGTTTTTTCGATTGTAGCTGGCGTTGCTTAAACGCCGGGACTAGTCTCTCCCAAGAGTTCAGGAAGGGCGCCTGGCCACCGGGCGCCCTGCTTTTTTGGTTGAGGAGACTGCGGTGAAGCTATTGATCGGGAATCGCAATTATTCGACGTGGTCTTTGCGTCCTTGGCTCGTACTCAAGCATTTTGACATCGCTTTCGAGGATGAAGTTCTACAACTTTCTGGCCCGAATTTCCGTGATGTCCTAGCGCAACATTCGCCCACCGGGCGTGTGCCGCTGCTGATCGATGGGGAGCTGCTGATCCCGGAATCAATCGCCATCATCGAGTATCTTGCCGAGACATTTCCGGAGCATGCAATCTGGCCGCGTGATCGGGCGGAGCGCGCATTGGCCCGTGCCGCAGCAGCCGAAATGCATGGTGGGTTCTCGGCATTGCGCAATCACGCCCCGATGAACCTAAGGGCTTCGCACCCAGGTAGGGTGGATGCGGATGTGGTGCGTACCGATTTGTCGCGCCTCGAAGCGCTGTGGGGGAATTTTCTGCAGAAATCGGGCGGGCCCTATCTCTTTGGCGCATTCTCGGCGGCTGATGCGATGTTTGCCCCTGTCGCGACGCGCATTCGCACCTATGAATTGCCAGTGACGGATTTGGCTGGTCTCTATGTCGAGGCGATTTATGCGCTGCCCGCCTTTCAGGCTTGGCGCAATTTGGCGTTACAGGAACCCTGGATCGTTGACGACGATGAGATCGACGTTATTCAGGGGCGTGTCGCTCCGGGAAATTTGGCATGATTCATATGGTTAAACTCTGCGTTGGGATTTCCAGCGTGGAGGAACTCGAAAGCTACCGCTATGAGCGCGCTCATTGGTGGGGCGCTGATTATGGCGAGGACGTGCACGTTCACCGGACGCGTATGACGCCCAAACGCGGCGACGAGATGGAAGGCAAGGCGTCGATCTATTGGGTCATCGCAGGGTCTATCGGTTGCCGTCAGAAGATCCTGCGGTTTGGCTCGCACACCAGTGAAGAGGGGATCAACTATTGCGATTTGATCCTTGATCCAGAGATTGTCCGGACCGTGCCCTATCCCAAGCGTCCTTTCCAAGGCTGGCGCTATCTTCGGCCAGAGGATGCTCCGCCTGATCTGGGCGTCGGGGCGAATGACGATAGCGATAACTCGATGGAGATCGCCGCTGAATTGGCACGGATGGGGCTGATCTGACGGGGCGCTGAACCCCACCCTCGATCCGTCCCCCGGGGGCGCAGGGGCGATGGGTCTGCACCACAGGGTGAGCGCAGGCTTTCGCTTTGCGGGGCTGGCTGTGCTCAGTTTGTGATGGGGAAGTGTATATAAAACAGGGGCCTAGTGGCCCCTGTTGAGAGTTTGAATCTATTCGGCTGCGCGGGTCGCATATTGAGGACGTCGTTCGATGACCTCCTTGAGGTACTTGCCCGTATAGGATCGCTTATTCGCCGCAACGGTTTCTGGCGTGCCTGCGGCGACGACTTCACCACCACCATCGCCGCCCTCAGGGCCTAGATCGATCACCCAATCGGCGGTCTTGATGACTTCCAAATTGTGTTCAATGACGACAACGGTATTGCCGCCATCGACCAGTTCCTGAAGCACTTCTAAGAGCTTGGCGACGTCGTGGAAGTGAAGGCCCGTGGTTGGCTCGTCGAGCATGTAGAGCGTGCGGCCAGTGGCGCGTTTCGACAGTTCCTTCGACAGTTTCACGCGTTGCGCTTCGCCGCCCGAGAGGGTCGTTGCCGGTTGGCCAACCTTGACGTAGCCGAGGCCGACGCGCTGGAGGGTGGCGAACTTGTCGCGAATGACGGGGACGGCCGCGAAAAACTCGACGGCTTCTTCGATGGTCATGTCGAGAACGTCGGAGATCGACTTGCCCTTGAACTGGACTTCCAGCGTTTCGCGATTGTAGCGCTTGCCCTTGCAAACGTCGCAGGTGACGTAAACGTCGGGCAGGAAGTGCATCTCGATCTTGAGAACGCCGTCGCCTTCGCATTTCTCGCAACGGCCGCCCTTAACGTTGAAGCTGAAGCGGCCCGGGCCGTAGCCACGTGCCTTGGCTTCGGGTAGGCCCGCGAACCACTCGCGCAGCGGCGTGAACGCGCCGGTGTAAGTGGCGGGGTTGGAGCGCGGCGTGCGGCCAATCGGGGATTGGTCGATGTCGATGACCTTGTCGAGATACTCGAGACCAGTGAGGCTTTGGTGCGGGGCGGGGACCACGCGTGCACCATTCAGGCGACGCGCAATCGCACTGTACATGGTGTCGATCATCAGCGTCGACTTGCCGCCACCGGAAACCCCGGTGATGGCGACGAACATTCCCAAAGGAATGTCGACATCGACATTCTTGAGATTGTTGCCTGTGGCACCCCTAAGCGAGAGCGATTTGCCCGTTTTACCTTCGCGGCGTTCGGCAGGGATAGCGATCCCCATGCGGCCGGAGAGGTATTTGCCGGTTAGAGAATCCGGGTGGTCTAGAATGTCCTGCGGCGTGCCTTCGGCAACAATATTGCCGCCGTTGACGCCAGCGCCGGGGCCAATGTCGAGAACATAATCGGCGGTCAGGATCGCGTCCTCGTCGTGTTCAACGACGATGACGGTATTGCCGAGATCGCGGAGGCGTTGCAGGGTTTCGAGAAGGCGGGCGTTGTCGCGCTGGTGCAAGCCGATAGATGGCTCGTCCAGAACATAGAGCACGCCGGTCAGGCCCGAGCCAATCTGGCTGGCAAGACGAATACGCTGGCTTTCGCCGCCCGACAATGTGCCGGAATTGCGGGACATGGAGAGATAGTCGAGGCCCACATCGATCAGGAAATTGATGCGTTCGCGGATTTCCTTGAGGATGCGCTCGCCAATCTGCTTTTGGGTCGGGCTCAGCTTGTCGGTGAGGTCATTGAACCACTCAGCGGCATTGCGGATCGACTTCTCCGTCACCTGACCAATGTGTAGACCATCGATCTTGACTGCCAAGGATTCTGGCTTGAGGCGATAACCGCCGCAGGACAGGCATGGCTTGGCCGACATGTATTTTTCGATTTCCTCGCGCGTGCCAGCGCTTTCGGTTTCCTTGTAGCGACGCTGCAAATTGCCGATGACGCCCTCAAACGCTTTTGACGTTTTGTATTGGCGCAGGCCATCGTCATAGACGAAGTCGATAGCAGTGCGGCCGGTGCCGAAGAGAACGGCGTGCTGAACTTCGAACGGCAGGTCTTTCCACGGCGTGGTCATGGCCGCGCCGTAGTGGGACGCAACGGCCGCGAGGGTCTGCTGGTAATAGGGCGCGCTGGTCTTGGCCCAAGGTAGAATGGCCCCGTCCTTAAGCGAAAGCTCGGTATCGGGGACGATCTGATCGCCATCGATGCCTTGCTCGGTGCCGATGCCGTCACAAACTGGGCAAGCGCCGAAGGGATTGTTGAAGGAGAACAGGCGCGGCTCGATCTCGGCGATGGTGAAGCCGGAAACAGGGCAGGCGAATTTCTCGGAGAAGGTCAGGCGACGCGGATTGCCCTTGTCGTCCTTCTCATCGGCGAATTCGGCAAAGGCAATGCCTTCTGCAAGACCAAGCGCCGTTTCAAAACTTTCGGCGAGGCGGCCGGAGATATCGGGTGAAACAACAAGCCGATCAACCACGACTTCAATGTCATGCTTGAACTTTTTATCGAGGGCCGGAGCGTCTTCGATCTCGTGGTATTCGCCATCGATTTTGACGCGCTGGAAGCCGCGGCGCATCAGCTCGGCGAGTTCCTTCTTGAACTCCCCCTTGCGGCCACGAGCGATCGGCGCGAGCAGATAAAGGCGTGTACCTTCCGGGAGCTCAAGCAGGCGATCCACCATCTGGGTGACGGTTTGGCTTTCAATCGGCAGGCCGGTCGCTGGTGAATAGGGAATGCCAACGCGGGCGTAGAGAAGGCGCAGATAGTCGTAGATTTCGGTGACAGTACCCACCGTCGAGCGCGGATTGCGCGAGGTGGTCTTTTGCTCAATCGAAATCGCGGGAGACAGGCCTTCGATGTGTTCCACATCGGGTTTCTGCATCATCTCGAGGAACTGGCGGGCGTAAGCGGAGAGGGACTCCACATAGCGGCGCTGGCCCTCAGCATAGATGGTATCGAAGGCGAGAGAGGATTTTCCCGAGCCGGAAAGGCCGGTCATCACAATGAGGCTGTCGCGCGGGAGCTTGACGTCAATGCCCTTGAGATTGTGTTCGCGCGCCCCGCGGACGATGATTTCGCGGTTTTGGCTCGGCGGGTTCTTCATCTGGTCGTCCATGCTTCAAATGGCGCAGCGGCTGCTGCACCATGGGAGTTATACGGATTTGGCGAAAGCCATCACATAGGCTCGCGTTGGGTTGCGCGCAAGAAATGCTAACGCGATCGTCAACGCAAAGGTTTTCGAGTCCGGTTCAAATGTTTTGTGAACGTAAAGGGAACATTTTATTTGAGCAAGCCCCGAATACTGCGCGACTTCGGAAGTCTGCTTGCATCAAGCCTGCTGACAGACCGTGTCAGCAGGGGCTTGACCGGCGGGCTTTGGTGTGGAACATTTTGAGAACATTAGTCAGTTGTTAAGAACCTGAAATGCGCGCCTGCACCGCGAGGCGGACTGGTTTAAGGTGGCTGACTTAGGTGAGTGTCCCGCACCGGGGATGGCCTCACCTCCTTGGAGCGTCCCGTAACGGTGCAGACCGGGACTGAATTCGGAAGGATTTGCCATGGCTGGCAGTGTGAACAAGGTTATTCTCGTGGGCAATCTGGGCAATGAGCCCGAAGTCCGCAACCTGCCGAATGGCGGTAAAGTTGTGAACCTTTCTATCGCGACTTCTGAACGCTGGAAGGACCGCAACAGCGGTGAACAGCGCGAGAAGACTGAATGGCATCGCGTGGTGATCTTCTCGGAAGGTCTGGCTCGTGTTGCTGAGCAGTATCTGCGCAAGGGTTCGAAGGTTTACATCGAAGGTCAGTTGCAGACCCGCAAGTGGCAGGACCAGTCCGGTCAGGACAAGTATTCTACTGAGATCGTGCTGCAGAACTTCAACTCGTCCATGGTGCTGCTAGATGG
This sequence comes from Devosia sp. MC1541, assembly GCF_012847305.1. Lineage (NCBI taxonomy): Bacteria > Pseudomonadati > Pseudomonadota > Alphaproteobacteria > Hyphomicrobiales > Devosiaceae > Devosia > Devosia sp. MC1541. The sequence goes on along the minus strand of NZ_JABBDZ010000004.1, from coordinate 23,885 downwards.
CCGTGGCGAGGGTGAAGGCGGCGGTGGCGGCGGCGGTTTCCGTGGTCAGCAGGAAGACGGTGGTTTCCGTGGCGTCAGCAACCAGGGCGGTGGCGGCGGCGGTGGCTACGGCAACCAAGGTGGCGCATCGCGTCGTCCTTCTTCCAATGCGCCAGTGTTTGAGCCAGGCGGCATGGATGATGATATCCCGTTCTGATGTCGCTTTAGCAGGCATAGAATTTTTGAAGGGCTGCTCGCGAGAGCGGCCCTTTTGCGTTTGCGACTGGCCAGAAGATGAGATTTGGGTTGGTGCGAGGGGGGATGCGCGTTAGAGTTTTGCAATATTGATGCAAAGCATAGGTTTGGTAGAGCGCTTTACACTCGGCAAACGTGGGAATTTTCTTGGAGGAAGAAATGGTACAACGACGTTCAGTTTTGTTTGGCATGGCACTGCTGCCTTTGGGTGCGGCCACGAGTGGAGGGTTGGTTATGGCGCAGGAGGCAAGCGCAGACACAATTCCAACCAGCGGGGGCGATCTGCTCATTCACCCAGTAAACCACGCCAGCCTCGTGTTGGAGTGGGGTGGCAAAGCGATCTATGTCGACCCTGTTGGCGGGGCTGAGCTCTATGCAGACTTGCCGCCAGCCGATGCTATCGTGATCACACATGGTCACCAGGACCACTTCCATCTGCAAACGCTCATGGCCATCGCTGGGGATGCCAAGCTGATTACCAATCAGGAAGTGTTCGACCTTTTGCCTCCAGCACTGAAAGCCAATGCAACTGCTCTGGCCAATGGAGCAGAGGGGAGCCTGCTCGATATTCCGGTGCGTGCTATTGCGGCGCACAACATCACGGCAGACAGGATGAATTACCATCCGGTGGGCGTTGGCAATGGCTACGTATTGAGCTTTGGCGATGTGACTGTCTATGTGGCCGGCGATACAGAGCCCACTGACGACATGCTGGCGCTAACGAATATCACCGTGGCCTTCGTGCCAATGAACCTGCCGTATACGATGACGCCTGACCAAGCGCTTGAAGCGATCAATACATTCAAGCCCAAGATTGTTTATCCCTATCACTTTGGGAAAAGTGACCTCAGTCCACTGGAAACAGGGTTGGGTGAAGGGATCGAGCTGCGCATGCGCAACTGGTACGCGTGAATTAGCTGTCGCGGAACAGGCGCCACGTTCCGCGGCCGCTTTCCTTGGCCTGATAGAGGGCCAGATCGGCGCTGTGATAAAGTGTGTCTGCCACATCGTCGGCCTGACGCACGGCGACGCCAATCGAAATCCCAATCCGACACGATTTGTCGCCGAACATCATGGGGGCGGCGAAGGCCTCCAAAATGGTGCTTGGTAGAGCGTGATCAAAGGGCTCGGAAGCATCCGTCACAATAGCGAACTCGTCGCCACCCAAACGGGCCACGAGTGCCGAGGGAGGGACGACAGCTTTAAGGCGGCGCGCCGTCTCAATGAGGCAGGCGTCTCCTGCAAGGTGGCCGAATGTGTCGTTGATGGTCTTGAAATTGTCGAGGTCGACGAGCAGGAGGGCGCCGACAACCTGAGGCTTGGTACGGCCATGCAGATCATCGAGGCAGGATTGGAAGCGGATGCGGTTGGCGATGCCTGTCAGTGGGTCGGTTTCGGCCAGTAGGCGGGTTTGTTCGACGAGTGCGTGTTCTGCCGTGATGTCCTGCTTGACGCCATAAATCTGCGTCGGGACGCCATTGATGTGATCAATGGCGGCGGTAATGCGCAGAATGCGCTTATTGCCCTTCGCCGTAGTGATGTCAGCGTCCATAGAAAACCCGGTCAAGGTTTCGATGGCACGGGCCCGGCGCTGTTCAAGCTCGGCGGCTGACTCAGCTCTGTACAGGCGCAACACTTCATCGCGCGAAACGATCGTGCGACGTGGCAATTCGAAAAGATCGTAGACGCCATCGCTCCAGGACAGAGTTTCGTCGGGCAAAGTACAGCCCCAGACGCCTATTCGCGCTGTGGCTGCGGCGCGCTCGACGAGCTCGGCGTGATGATCGGCGGCTTTGCGATGTTGGCCAAGTGCGCTTTTGGCTAGAAGCGCTGTCGCCTTGGCGAGGGCCCGATAGAGGTCTGCGGGGGAGCGCCGCTCATAGGTCCAGAACAAGCACCAGCTGGCTTCAGTGGCGTAGGCCGACAGGAATGGCACGCCAATCAGGCTCATGCCATTTGGTAAAGTGTGTACCGTGCCCTCGTCGGACCGGATCGGGGAATAATTGAAATTGGCTAGGGCAAGACCGAGCTGCATATGCCATGCGCCGTCGGCCGACTGTAAGCCCGCGCCTTCCCAGCCAATGGCCATGCGAACAGTGTCCAGCCATTCTTCGTCGGACTGCAAGCGATGCAGTGCCGAGATGAGCGGCTGGGACTGAGACACGATCATATTCCTTAAATTGACGGCGTGTTCATTGTGCGGTGCGTTAGCGCGATGGTTTAGTTTCGCGTCAGCGGAACTTCAGCGCGCAGGCTATCGCCGGACTCGATGTAAATGGCTTCAAAAACGATGCCGATGCTCTCGCCTGTGAGCTGGATCTGAGCCGAGATGTTGAGGTCTTTACCCTTCTCGTCCTGCTCGCGTTCGCGCAGGTTGAAGATCAGATTTCGACCGCGCTTCTGACCAATGGCCGTGGCGTGGAAGGTGGCGTTCGTGGTGAGGGCGGCTTCGTAGCGGCGCGTTTGCTCGTTGAATGCAACGGTGCCGGCGAGCGACATGGTGGTGCCTGCCAGAGTGCATCGGCCATTGTAGTTCACCTTGTCGCCATTCCCCTGGGACATGGTGAGGCGGCAGACCACACTTTCTGTGGTTGCGCCATAAAGCGTTCCACGACCGCGCCATTCCCCAATGTAGGACTTGATCAGGGCGACATCCGCTGGCGCCGCAATGACAGGCGAAAGGCTCGTCGGTGCGCCGACAAAAACTGCGGCCAGTGCAGCCAAGCGCACGAAAGTCTTAAAGAATGTCACGGCCGAAGCCCCCCGGTGTATGCGTTGCGTCTCTCTTTAGGACGCAAAAACTTTTACTTTGTCGGCGTCATGCCTACTGAGAATCGTCATGCGACTCTAGGCGGAGCTCAAACTGAGCGGCAAGCTCGCTCAGCATAATCCGCTATCACGGTTTCGGATTTGTTGCCGATTTTAGATCCGGCGCGTGGGCGTCCATGTTGCTCCCAGCTTCTTCACCGAGTTGAACACTGATTTTTCCCAAGGGCTGGAAGAACTTTCCGCCAGCAACCAGCAGGGCCGGGAGAATGAAAAGATCCCCTATGAGCGCAAAAGCGAGTGTGCCGACGAACAGAGTGCCGAACAGGGCAACCTGTGGCAGGTCCGAGAACACGACGATGAACACGCCCGCGCACAGGATGATGGTGGTGGCGATGATGGCGCCGCCAATGCGGTCGATGGTGTGCTTGACCGCTTCCTTATGCTCTAGGCCCTTGGCTCGGCGAGCATGGAGATAGTGTGAGAGGAAGTGGACGGTGTCGTCGACGGCGATGCCGAAGGCGATGGTGAGGGCGATGACGGTGGTCAGTTGAAGGCCTGCGCCGCTGAAATAGAGCCAGGCTTCGGTTGCTAAAATTGGGAAGAGATTGGGGATCGCCGAGGCCAGCGCGACGCGGAAGCTTTGGAAGGCAAAGCCAATGAGCGCTAGGTTGATAAGGACCGATAGGGTGAGATCAAGCTGGAGCCCGCGGACGATGTCATCGGTGGCCAGAGTGGCTAAGACGCGGAAGCCGCCAACAGTGGCATCGTCAATACCGGCTGCACGAAAGTCTGCCTGCATGGCGTCGACCATGTCCTGCAAAGCGTCGGATTGAATGATCGTGGGGATAAAACCCGTCACGAGTGCCTGCGAGCCTTCTTCATTGATGAAACGGCGCTGCATGAAGGGCCCGACGGATTCAAAGAGCTCGTCATGGGTTAGCCCGGCGGCAGCATATTCGGTGACGCTCGCGGCAGAGATGACCTTGTTTTCACCGACGTGTTTTTCGGTAATCGCGTGGACCGTTTGGATTTTCGTAAAGTCGCGATCACTCAGGCCGTCTCCGGGATCCGCTAGGCCGATGCGGACATAGAGCGGGGCAACGCCACCAACACCTTCGTCGATGCTTTCGGCGGTGGCCAGGGCCATCGAGTCTTTGGCCATGAAATCTTCAAAGGAGAAGTGCGGCTTGATCAGCGCATAAGGAATGAGCAGCAGGAGGGTGACGACAATCGCTGCCACAGAAATTGGCCGACCGAATTTGTTGGCGAGTTTCCAGCTCAAGGGCAGTGGGGCGGTGAGGGCGCGGGAATAGCGCTTGGGCGGAGTAAAGCCGAGCTTGATCGCCAGCTTCAGCAGCAGCGGCAGGAAGGTCATCAGGCACACAAAGAGCAGGAAAGTGCCCATGGCGCCGGCGATAGAGAATTCGCGAATGCCCTGACCCGGCGTGAGGGAGAGCGAGGCGAAGCTGACAAAGGTTGTGAGCATGGTCAGCGCTGCGGCCGGACCGACCAGTTTGACAGTGGCGTCTACGGCCTCGTTGGGCTCCATGCCGTCGCGCCAATAGCCAAGCCAGTTGAAGATGAAGAACATGGCTTCGGCAAAGGAGATCACCAGCACCAGTGTCGTCACGATAATGGTCAGGAAGGTGAAGGAGCCGAAGAAATACAGCGCCGCGCCCATGGTCCACGAGACAGCCACGAATGGGGTGGCGGCGACGAGCAGTGCGCCCCAGAAACTACGCAGCGTGGCAAAGGCAATGACGGCACCAAGGGCAAAGCCCCAGATGGTGAACTTGATCTGGTCCGACACTGAGGCATTGACCATTTCGCCGGTCCAAATCGGCGGGCCTGTAACCTCTGTCTGAATGTCGGCGCTTTCGTAGAGCGCGAGGCTCTCGCGCAAGGAGGCAATCATGGCGGGGGCGCCATGCTCTGACACCATATCCTTATCGGTGAAGACGATGAGGACAACGCCATCTAGGTCCGGCGTGATCAGATTGCGCATCATGGGATCAAATTGCTGCAGATCCATGAGCGTCATCGCCACTTCGTCGGGCGTCAGCATGTCCTCTGGCACAGCGGGAACGGAAGAGCCGTCCCAAGTCGGCGTGCGCATGGTGAAGGGGGACATGGTGCCGGTGACGAACTCGTTGAGTTCTAGCTCAAAGGCGAGACTGCGGATTTCTTCAAGGACCTCGGGCTCGACCAGCCGATCGGCTGTGACCATGACATAGATGTCATTTTCGAAGGTTCCGAAGGTGCGAGAGAGGTCTTCATAGGCGTCATAGTGATCGCCAGAATGGGCGAAGACGCGAAGAAGATCGCCGTCGACATTGGCTTTGGGGAGCTGGCTGAAGGTGGCAATCGACAAAAGTACGACGAGGAGCGCCACGATTTTGGGGTGGCGTAGGGTCGTCAGCCCGATGTGTTCCAGCCCAAAGCCGATAGAGCGCTTGTGCGTGACGCGGTCGAGCGCGCGTTTGAATATGGACGGCTGAGACACTTGCGACGGACTCCCCGGTGTCGGAAATAGATTGCCGGATTTGTATGAAACCACCCTAGGCCCGTCTAGCGACAGAGCGCCGTTTCAAACTTCTGCTTCTCGTTCCAGAGCCTTGAAGCCGTGAAATCCTGTGAAAAGCCCCGTCCACAGGGTGGGGAGGTGCAAAATTGGTAATTTCCGGTGGAATCGCCTATCAATTAGGCCAACTGCATCAATGTAGAATCACACAGTGACAGACACGCCAGAAGATGGGGCCGGCGCTTCGCCAACCTCAGACATCGAACCGATCTACATCACCGACGAAATGCGCACGAGCTACCTCGATTACGCGATGAGCGTGATTGTGAGCCGTGCTCTGCCAGACGTCCGTGACGGCCTAAAACCTGTTCACCGTCGTATCCTATTCTCGATGAGCGAGAACGGTTACGAGTACAACAAGCCGTTCCGTAAATCGGCGCGTGTGGTCGGTGACGTTATCGGTAAGTATCACCCTCACGGTGACTCCTCGATCTATATGGCCTTGGTCCGTATGGCTCAGGATTTCGCCATGGGCGAGATGCTGGCTCAGGGTCAAGGGAACTTCGGCTCTGTGGACGGCGATATGCCGGCCGCTATGCGTTACACCGAAGTGCGCATGCAGAAGATCACCAACTCCTTGCTCGACGACCTCGACAAGGACACGGTCGACTTCCGCGACAACTATGACGGCTCTGAACGTGAGCCGACTGTGTTGCCTGCACGCTTCCCGAACATGCTGGTCAACGGCGGGACGGGGATCGCGGTGGGCATGGCCACCAATATCCCGACTCACAATCTGAGCGAAACGATCAATGCCGCTTTGGCTGTGCTGGACAATCCAGACATCACCGTCGAAGAGCTGATCGAGCATCTACCCGGTCCTGACTTCCCGACAGGCGGCATTATTCTGGGTCGTGCGGGCATCCGTCAGGCTTATGAGACCGGCCGTGGCTCGATCATGGTGCGTGGTCGCTCGACGGTGGAAGAGGTTCGCAAGGACCGTGAAGCCATCGTCATCACCGAAATCCCATATTCGGTGAACAAGGCGCATCTCGTTGAAAAGATTGCTGAACTCGTGCGCGAAAAGCGCGTCGAGGGTATTTCCGACCTGCGCGACGAATCCAGCCGCGAAGGCATGCGCATTGTAATCGAAGTGAAGCGCGATGCGCTTCCTGAGGTCGTGCTCAACCAGCTCTATCGCTACACCCAGCTGCAAAGCTCGTTTGGCTGCAACTTTGTTGCGCTGAACGGCGGTAAGCCAGAGCTGATGAATCTCAAGCAGATTTTGTCGGCTTTCGTGCAGTTCCGCGAAGAAGTCGTAACGCGTCGCGCACGCTTCCTGCTGAACAAGGCGCGTGACCGCGCGCATATCTTGGTCGGCTTGGCTGTTGCGGTGGCGAATATCGACGAAGTTATTGCGCTCATTCGTACCGCGCCCGATCCGGCGACAGCGCGTGAGCAGTTGATGACACGTCGCTGGCCTGCGGCTGATGTTGCGCCGCTGATCAAGCTGATCGACGATCCGCGTCACCGTATGAATGACGACGAGACGTTCAATCTTTCGGAAGAACAGGCTCGCGCTATTCTCGAACTGCGTCTGGCTCGTTTGACCGCTCTCGGTCGTGACGAAATCGGCGAAGAACTGAATGGTCTTGGCACGGAAATCGAGGACTATCTCGACATTCTGCGTTCGATCACTCGTATTCGTGCGATCATTCGCGAAGAACTTGAAGCGATCCGCGAAGAGTTCGGCAAGCCGCGTCGCACTGAGATCACCGACCACGCTGCAGACTTCGATGACGAAGACCTGATGGCGCGCGAAGACATGGTCGTGACCGTGTCGCATGCGGGCTACATCAAGCGCGTTCCGCTCTCGACCTATCGAGCGCAGAACCGTGGCGGCAAGGGCCGCTCCGGGATGGCGACGCGTGAGGAAGATTTCGTTTCGCGTCTGTTTGTAGCCAATACGCATACGCCGGTTCTGTTCTTCACCAACCGTGGTATCGCCTACAAGCTCAAGGTCTGGCGCCTGCCGCTCGCTGCGGTTAACGGCAAGGGCAAGGCGCTGATCAACATCCTGCCACTTGAGCAGGGTGAGCGCATCACCTCGATCATGCCGCTGCCAGAGGATGAAACCACCTGGAGCAACCTCGACATCATGTTCGCGACAACGCGCGGTACGGTTCGCCGTAACTCGCTGTCCGACTTTGTCGAAGTGCGTCAGAACGGCAAGATCGCGATGAAGCTCGATGAGGGCGATTCCATCGTCGGCGTCGATACCTGCACCGTGAACAACGACGTGCTGATGACGACGGCACTGGGTCAGGCGATCCGCTTCCGCGTTGATGACGTCCGTCTGTTCAAGGGCCGTGACTCTATGGGCGTGCGTGGTATCGCGCTTGCCGAAGGCGACACGGTCATATCAATGACGATCATCAACCACTCGGACGCGAGTGCGGAAGAACGGGCTGCCTACCTCAAGATGAGCCGAGCCGTTCGTGGCGAAGGTGAAAGCGAAGAGGGCGGTTCGGACGAAGGTGAAGTCGCTGCTGGCGAGTTGAGCCAGGAACGCTACGCTGAGATGAGTGCTGTCGAGCAGTTCATCTTGACCATTTCCGAAAACGGCTATGGCAAGCGCACCTCGAGCCACGAATATCGTATCACCGGTCGCGGTGGTAAGGGCATCGTGGCCATGGCGGTGAACAAGCGTAACGGCAATCTCGTTGCGTCCTTCCCGGTCGAAGACGCTGACCAGATCATGCTGATCTCGGATGGCGGCCAGACCATTCGTCTGCCAGTGGGCGGTGATAAGCCAATCCGCATCGTGAGCCGTGGCTCGCAGGGTGTGATTGTGTTCAACACAGCTGACGGCGAGAAGGTCGTTTCGGTCGAGCACATCTCCGAGCCGGAAGATGATGAAGGCGTGGTCGTGACTGCAGCTGACGGTGAGGCTCCGGCCGATCCGACTGCGCCAGAAGCGCCGCCGAGCGAACCTGATGCAGGCGAGACGCCTCCAGAGGGCGACCAAGAGTAAATAATTGAAAGGGCCGTTCCATTGGGACGGCCCTTTTGTTTGTGCTGAAATATGAGTTGAGAGAGCTATGCCTTCAACGCGAATTGAAACACGACGTGGCTGGTTGGGAGAGAGGCGACGGGAGTTTCTGGAAGCCGTTCAACGGGCGCTGATCACGGGCATTCTGATCCCCGAAAATGATCGCTGCGTCAGGCTTGTCGAGATTGATGATGAAGCCTTCATCACGGGCAAGGAGAAGGGCCCGGGTTATGTGGTGATTGAGATCAGCCTCTTCACCGGGCGGAGCATTGAGGCCAAGCGTCGTCTTTATGCTGCGCTGGTGGCAGAGCTCGCGCCGTTCGGTGTTGCAGCCCATGACGTCAAGGTGATCTTGCACGAGGTTCCGTGAGAAAACTGGGGGCTGGGTGGCCTTCCGGCCAGCGAAATCGAACTTGGGTTCAAGGTTCACGTGTGAGGCTTTAGGCTCGCCCCCGATAGGGGCTTTGAGAACACGCGCTGGGGGATGACGGATGGTCTCCATGTCTACGCTTCTGCCTTATCTGGTCGCTTGCTTCCTGTTGGCCATCGTCCCTGGTCCGACGGTGACGGTGATCATTGCCAATTCGCTGGCACGCGGCACTAAGGCCGGTCTGGCCATTGTCGCCGGTACGCAGGCCGGGTTTCTGGCAATGACATTTGTCGTCGCCCTCGGCATGGAGGCGCTCGTTGCGTTTATGGGCTGGGCCTTCGACATCATCAAGCTGATTGGCGCTGGCTACTTGGTATATCTGGGCTGGAACATGTTGCGCTCCAAAGGCGAGCTGGGGCAGGGCGCGGTGAAGACTGAGCGCTCAACTTTTCGCATCGCGGTGGAAGGGTTTCTCGTCATTCTGAGTAATCCTAAGGTGCTGATTTTCCTTGGCGCTTTCCTGCCGCAGTTTGTTGACCTCAATCAGCCGGCGTTTCCGCAAGTTATGGCCTTGGGGATATTTTTCATGCTGGTCGCGGGTTCTACGGACGCGCTGTATGCGTTAGTCGCCGGGCGAGCTCGCGAGTTGATCAGCGCACAACGCGTGCAGTTGGTGTCCCGAGTTTCCGGGGTGATCTTGATGCTCGGAGCCGTGTGGCTCGCTTTCATGCAGAAGGCTTGAGGGGGCTGCAGATTTCCACGCTCACCATTTGTAGGTTGCAGAACGCACGGACACATTTGGATGTTGTTACTGACCGGCTGTGGCGCACTTGGTGGCAGCCATATGGAGAGACGTTAGAGAGCGTGCAATCGGCGCTCTCTGCGGTTTTGGACGCGAAGGAGTTTCCTTTTACGCTCGTCGCACTTCTCGAAGGTCAGTTCGCAGGGACTGTTACGGCAATCGACAGCGATATTTTCGAGCGCCCGGAACTATCCCCATGTCTGGCGGCATTATGGGTCGAGGACTGGGCGAGAGGTAAGGGCGTGGCCCGAGCGCTGGTTGCTGAGGTGACCATGCGCCTGCGACAGCTCGAACATCACACAGTCTATCTCTCCGCGAAACCGCCGTTGCAGGCTTTTTACGAGAGACTTGGCTGGCAGATTATTGAGCAGAACGTTGGACTCGAGCTTTTGACCATCTTTTCCAGAGACTTGCCTCTGTCCAGTTCACATGACAAAACGAGCTAACGTACAGGGAGGTTTTTGTGGCTAATCTTGTTGGGTTCTATCCTGGCTCGTTCGATCCGCTGACCAATGGTCATCTCGATGTTATTGAGCGGGCCTGCAAGCTCGTGGATATGCTTGTTGTCGGTGTTGGCGTGAGTGCCACCAAAAAGAACCCTCTGTTCACACACGAAGATCGCACAGAAATTCTGCGACAGGTGCTCGGCCCAATCGGCGTGCGCACGCAGACCGAATTCAAATTCGTCGATTTCTCGGGGCTCATGGTCAATGTGGCGCGCGAACATGGCGCCAAGCTGATCATTCGCGGGCTGCGGGATACGACCGACTATAATTATGAAATGCAGATGGTGGGTATGAATGCGCAAATGGCGCCGGACCTACAAACTGTGTTTCTGCCATCAAGCCCGCCTGTTCGGCACATCTCGGCCACATTAGTGCGTCAGATCGCTGAAATGGGCGGCGATATTTCCGCTTTTGTACCTTCAATCGTTCTCAAGGCTCTTCAAAAGAAATGACCATGATTACTCGCCGTACTTTCGCTGCGCTTGCGCTGAGTGTTTCGCTGGTTGCCGCTCCCGCATTCGCCCAAGAAGGTAAGCCGCACCTCATCCTGACGCTGGAAGACGGCGTGGTCGATATTGAACTGCTGCCTGAATTGGCACCAAAGCATGTCGAGCGCATTGTCGAGCTGACCAAGCGTGGTGATTATGACGGTGTTGTTTTCCACCGTGTGATTGATGGCTTTATGGCCCAGACCGGCGACGTGCAGTTCGGCAAGACTGAGGGCGCTGAGTTTAACCTCGGCCGTGCGGGCATGGGTGGTTCGGATCTCCCAGACGTAGAAGCTGAATTCAACAAGGAAAGCTTCCAGCGCGGTATCGTCGGCGCAGCGCGCTCGTCTGACCCGAATTCGTTTAACTCGCAGTTCTTTATCACTTACGCTGACGCGAGCTTCCTCGACAACCAGTACACCGTTTTCGGTAAGGTTGCGTCGGGCATGGAACTTGTCGATGCGCTCGAAAAGGGCAACCAGTCCAACAATGGTTCGGTCGCTAACCCCGACAAGATCATCGACGCTGAAATCGAATATAAGTAAGAGCTCAGTCAAAGCCCCCGGAGCGTCTGGGGGCTTTGTCATGACTGTGGGAAGTGCCGAAGCGCTTGCGCTTGCTGCCCATACCGCCTAAACCCGCCCAACAAATTTTAAATCAAGAGGCAGTCACATGGCCTACGCCGATCCGGAAAACACCCTCGTCATCGAAACCACCAAGGGCAAAGTGGTTATCGCCATGAAGCCAGAAGTGGCTCCTGGCCACGTTGCGCACATCAAGACGCTTGCTCGTGAAGGCGCGTATGATGGCGTAGTGTTCCACCGTGTGATCGAAGGCTTCATGGCGCAGACCGGCGACGTGAAGTTCGGCAACACCAATTTGCCAGAATTCAACCCAGCTCGCGCTGGTACCGGTGGTTCGAAGTACCCGAACATCAAGGCTGAATTCAACGCTGAGCCACACGTTCGTGGCACTGCGTCGATGGCCCGCGCTCAGGACCCGAACTCGGCTAATTCGCAGTTCTTCATCTGCTTCGGCGATGCTCGCTTCCTCGACAAGCAGTACACCGTTTGGGGCAATGTGATCGAAGGCATGGAATTCGTCGATCAGATCAAGCGCGGCGAGCCAGTGATCAACCCGGATCACATGGTTTCGGTCAAGGTCGCTGCAGACATCACCGAATAATCCTCTTCAGACTGGCGGCCTTCGGGTCGCCAGTTTGTTTTTGGCGACACAGTTCAAACCGTGTTGACCGACTCTGGAATGGAAGAGCGTAATTGCCGATGGGTTGATGGTTCATCCCCGTCGGGTCTTCTAGGGTCGCTGCTTTGAAAATGGATGCAATTCTTTGGGCGCTCGTGGGCGTCGTCGCTGGCGCGTGTATCGCTGTTCAAGCGCCAATCAATGCCAATCTGGGTAAAGCCCTCGAAGTCCCAATCGCGGCGGCGGCTGTGTCGTTTCTGGCGGGCGGGATTGTGCTCTGGGCGTTGGCGTTTTTGTTTAGCAATGTCACCGCCACCCCGATCAATTTTGCAGCACCGGCCTGGTGGACGCTGATCGCCGGCGGGCTGCTGGGCGCGGTCTATGTGTTCTCCAATATCACTTTGACGCCGATGATTGGGGCAGGGGCAGTGATGGCGCTGGCCGTGACCGGACAGCTTATGGCTGGGCTGTGGCTCGATAAAATCGGGTTTATGGGCATGGCGGTGCGTGAACTTAGTGTCGGGCGCATCACTGGTGCGGCGCTTTTGATCATTGGCGCGGTGATGATCCGGGTGCTTTAGACAGTGTTTGCTAGAGCCGTGTTTGTGTTGCGGCGTGAACATGGTAACGAGCCGTCATGCGTGTTTCCGATTTCGACTTTGAACTTCCCGAAGACCTGATTGCCCTGCATCCGGCTGAGCCGCGCGATAGTGCGCGCTTGTTGGTTGTGCGTCCGGGCGAGGCGCTCGTGGATAGCCATATTCCTGATTTGCTTAATCTGCTGCGTGCGGGCGACGTGTTGGTGGTCAATGACACCCGCGTTTTGCCTGCGGAGCTCAAGGGGCAGCGTATTCGGGGTGAGAACCGGGCAGGGGTGTCTTTCAACCTGCATAAGCGCGATGACGCCAATACGTGGCGCGCTTTTGCGCGGGGCGCCAAGAAGCTTGCTGAAGGCGATATGCTCGAACTCGGGCATGAGGGCGAGGCATTGCGGGCTCAAATCACCGAAAAAGGTGACGCTGGCGAGGTGACGATCAAGTTTGAACTCTCGGGCGCGCAGCTCGACGAGGCTATTAAGGCCAATGGCGCGATGCCTTTGCCGCCCTATATCGGCGCGAAGCGTGGCATCGAGGAACGTGACAAGACCGACTATCAGACTGTCTATGCGGCTGAAGATGGTGCGGTGGCTGCGCCGACCGCTGGCCTGCACTTTACCGATGCGCTGCTGGCCAAGATTGAAGCTATGGGTGTCACAATCGAGCGCGTGACGCTGCATGTGGGCGCGGGGACCTTCCTGCCGATGAAGGCGGAAGACACCGACGACCACAAGATGCATGCCGAGTGGGGTGAGTTGGAGCAGGCAACGGTCGATCGCATCAATGCGCGTCGCGCCGCTGGTGGTCGTGTGGTTGCCGTGGGAACGACGAGCTTGCGCTTGCTCGAGTCTGCGTCGCGTCCGACGGGCAAGCTAGAGGCGTTCGTCGGCGACACCGATATTTTCATTACGCCGGGTTATCGCTTCAACACGGTTGATGTGCTGATGACGAACTTCCACCTGCCCAAGTCGACGCTGTTCATGCTGGTGTCGGCCTTTGCAGGCTTTGAGAAAATGCACGAGGCTTATGCCCACGCCATCGCTAATGGCTATCGGTTCTATTCCTACGGCGACTCTTCGCTGCTGCATCGCGCGCCACATGCTGAGGATGCTGCGTGAGTGATATTTCGGCGCCGATCGTCGGTTATTCAAACCGCATCGTTTCCGTCTTGCGCCGTCTGGCGGAGAGCGGTTCGCCGAAGCTGACGTTTGCTGAACTGATTGAGGCGATGGGGCAAAAGTCCCATCGCCTTATCCTTTTGCTGCTGAGCCTGCTCAATATGGTGCCCGGTCCGCCAGGGTTTGGCGGTGTTATCGCCTGGACGATGATCGCTGTCGCGGTTGCCATGCTTTTGGGTCGGACAATCCGATTGCCGGGAATTATCGGGGATCGGCGGCTTCCGGTTGCTCCTCTGCTGAAGGGGAGCGAAATCGTGGCGCGGGTCTCGGCCATCGTGGCGCGGTTTTCGCGGCCGCGCCTGCGCTGGATGACCGGCGCGGTGATGACCATTCCTTATGCGGTATTGGTCGTGGTAGTGGGGCTGGTGATGGTTGTTCCCATCCCGCTGATCAACGCCATTCCCAATGTTGGGTTGTGTATCGTGGCTTTCGCCATGCTGAACCGCGATGGCGTTGCGTTGATCATCGGATTGATTGCCACAGCAATTGGGCTCGCTGTGGCTTTGGCGCTTGTTTATGGTGTTTTCCAGCTGGGAGCCGCGGCCGTTGGGGCGCTGGCTTAAGGCGGATTAGTCGATCCTGGTCAGTTCGCCCGAGAACCCGCATGCGGCGCCGTGATAGTAACCACAGCCTTCGACTTCTTCGGTGATGAGTTTGCCATCGGGTGTGAGCTTGAAGGAAATCTCGCACATGCGGATGTTGTAGTAAGATTGTGGCTCGGACGGATTGTAGTCTTCGTTTTCTACGAAGAAGTTGCCGCCCTCTGCGGTGAACAGCGCTTCACCATCAATGCCACCCGCACAGCCACCAGTGTCGCCAATCGGAACAATTGTTGAGAGCGAAACGCCATAGCGGTCGGCCTCGATATGGGTGATTTCGGCAGACAGGTCGCCTTCACCTTCGCCGCTCCACTTCCCTGCAATATCTGCGTAGGCTGGCGCGGCCATACCGACCACAATCGAAAGCGCTAAAGGGGCAAGGCGCATGCAAGAATCCTCCATATGGTTCTGATATTTTGGCGGAATAATTGAGGCGCAAACAAGTTCTGTGTTTTCTGTTTTGATATGTTTGTTTTCCCGGTCTTCGTAGAACGCATGGGTAATGCGCTGAATATGGGTAACCGCTACGGGATAAGCTCCATTGTCCGACGGCAAACAAACGGCTAGAACGCAGGCCATGAAACAAGTCAACTTCTCGCTTCTCGCCACGGACGGCATGGCCCGTCGCGGTCGTATCGACACGCCGCGCGGTGAGATTAATACGCCCGCATTTATGCCTGTTGGTACCGTTGGTACGGTCAAGGCTATGTATCCTGAACAGGTCCGCGAGACCGGTGCGGATATTCTGCTTGGGAATACCTATCACCTCATGCTGCGTCCGGGTGCGGAACGCGTCGCCAAACTGGGTGGCCTGCATGACTTTATGGACTGGCAGCGCCCGATCCTGACCGACAGTGGCGGGTTCCAGGTTATGTCGCTGGCGAAGCTCCGCAAGCTCACCGAGAAGGGTGTGACCTTCAAGTCGCATATCGACGGTTCGAGCCACGAATTGACCCCAGAGCGGTCGATCGAAATTCAGACGCTGCTCGATAGCGATATCATTATGCAGCTGGACGAATGTATTTCGCTGCCAGCGCCGCGTAAGGAAATCGAGCGCGCAATGGAGCTGTCGCTCCGTTGGGCTGACCGCTCTAAGGTTGCGTTCAACAACCAGCAGAACCGTGCGCTGTTCGGCATCGTGCAGGGCGGGGATGACCCAGAGCTGCGTGCCCGTTCAGCTGCGGGCCTGAAGTCGATTGGCTTTGATGGCTATGCTGTGGGTGGTCTGGCTGTGGGTGAGCCGCAGGAAGTCATGTTCCGCGTGCTTTCTGACATTACCCCAGAACTGCCGACCGAGCGTCCTCGCTATTTGATGGGCGTTGGTAAGCCGGATGATATTTTGGGCGGTATTGAGCGCGGTATCGACATGTTCGATTGCGTTCATCCGACCCGTGCTGGCCGACACGGTCACGCCTATACGCGTTTTGGCGTCATTAATTTGAAGAATGCACGCCATAAGGAAGATCATCGCCCGCTCGATGAGGCTTCGCCAAATCCAAATTGCCGTCGTTGGAGCCGAGCCTATCTGCACCACCTCATCCGTACCGAGGAAATCCTGGGTGCGATGATCTTGTCGCAGATCAATCTGGCTTACTATCAAGAGCTTACGGCAGCTGCTCGCGCGGCTATTTCGGCCGGGCGCATGAACGATTTCGCTGCAGAAACTCGCGCCCAGTGGGCCGCTGGGGATATTGCGCCACTCTAATGGTCGAAGAAGGGTTGGAACACATGGGTAAGTCTGGTCGTAAGGCAGGTTTCGAAGCGCTGAGCGAGATGGTCGATGTGATGGCAGAGCGCCCAATGCGTCTGCTGTTCGCTGAAGACCCAAACCGTTTCAAGCGCTTCTCGGCGGAAGGTGCTGGTATTCTTCTCGATTATTCGAAGAACCGCATCGATGAAGAGGTCATGGCCGCTCTGTTTGAGATGGCACGTGCAGCGGGCGTCGAAGAACGCCGTGCGCAGATGTGCGAAGGCGAACACATCAACATCACCGAAGATCGCGCCGTCATGCACATGGCGCTGCGCTATCAGGGCGACAAGCCGGTGGAAGTTGATGGCAAGGACGTCATGCCAGACGTTCGTGAGGTCCTTTCAGCCATTGAGGCCTATACCAACGCTGTGCGTTCGGGCGACATTCGCGGCCATGGCGGCGAGCAGTTCACCGACATCGTCAACATCGGTATCGGTGGCTCGGACCTTGGTCCGGTAATGGTCACACTGGGCCTTGCGCCATACACCCGTGCCGACCTGCGCGCGCATTATGTGTCGAACGTCGATGGCGCGCATATGCATGACACGCTCAAGGGGCTTGATCCGGCCAAGACGCTGTTCATCGTCGCGTCCAAGACCTTCACCACCGACGAAACCATGACCAATGCGCATACGGCGCGCAATTGGTTGGCTTCGGCGCTCGGCGAAGACGCTGTTCCGAACCACTTTGCCGCCGTTTCGACCAATATCGCTGCCTGCGCTAAGTTTGGTATCCGCGAAGACCGTATCTTCGGTTTCTGGGACTGGGTCGGCGGCCGTTATTCGGTATGGTCGGCGATCGGCCTGCCAGTGGCACTGGCCGTCGGCTTTGACAATTTCAAGAAGTTCCTGGCTGGCGCCGACGCTATGGACCGCCACTTCCTTGAAACGCCACTGGAAAACAACCTGCCGGTGATCATGGGCATGTTGGGCGTGTGGTACCGCAACGCTTGGGGCTTCTCGACCCATGCTGTGCTGCCTTATGACCAGCGCCTGAGCCGCTTCCCGGCCTATCTCCAGCAGCAGGACATGGAAAGCAACGGCAAGTCCGTGACGCTTTCGGGCAAGAACGTTGGCTGGTCGACTGGGCCAATCGTCTGGGGCGAACCCGGCACCAATGGTCAGCACGCATTCTACCAGCTGATCCATCAGGGGACGGACGTTATTCCGTGTGATTTCCTGATCGCTGCGCAGCCACATGAACAGCTGCCGCCGCATCACGATAAGCTGGTCGCCAATGTGTTGGCACAGTCTGAAGCGCTGATGCTTGGCAAGACCGAAGTTGAGGTCGTCGAAGAGCTTAAGGCTCAGGGCCTGTCGAAGGACGAGATCAAGGAACTGACCCCGCATAAGGTGTTCCCCGGCAATCGTCCGTCCAACACGCTGTTCTACAAGCAGTTGACGCCGGAATTGCTCGGTGCGCTGGTTGCGCTCTACGAACACAAGGTGTTCGTACAGGGCGTTATTTGGAATGTGAATTCCTACGACCAGTGGGGCGTTGAGCTCGGCAAGCAGCTGGCTAAGGCTCTGTTGCCAAAGGTGCAGGGCGAACAGGCAGCAGAAAACCATGACAGCTCCACGCAGGGGCTCGTCAAATACTACCTCGCCAACAAGGCATAAGAATTGATTATCACTACCGAGGACCAGCTCGTTAAACTGAAAGCTATCGGCCGAATTTGCGCACTGGCGAGAGACGCCATGGCGGAAGGACTGCAAGCCGGTATGACGACACTCGAGCTGGATGAGATTGGCGCCAAAGTCCTTGCGGAACATGGCGCTCTTTCTGCCCCGGTAGTGACTTATCAATTCCCAGGTCAGACCTGCATTTCGGTCAATGAAGAGATCGCCCACGGCATTCCCGGTAATCGGATTTTGCTGGAAGGCGATCTCGTCAACATTGACGTCTCTGCCGTAAAGGACGGCGTCTATGCCGACTGCGGCATGTCGCTGGTATTAGGCGGCGGGAGCCCGCGCCTGCAAAACCTCTGTCGCGATGGCAAAAAGGCGATGTGGGCTGGTATCCGGGTTGTGAAGCCCGGTGCGCGCCTTGCCGATATTGGTGACGCCATCGGCAAGTTTGCCAAGAAGGGCGGCTATACGCTGATCCGCAACCTCGCCAGCCACGGTGTTGGCGATAGCTTGCACGATGAGCCGGGGCAGATTTCCACCTGGCCGGATAAGTCGGAGCGCCGCATTATCCAAGAGGGTTTGGTGTTCACGGTTGAGCCATTCCTATCGCTCGGCGGCGAATGGGCTGAACAAAAATCTGAAGACGATGAGTGGACGCTCATCGCGGAGCCAATGGCTCCGACCGTTCAGTATGAGCACACGATTGTTGCGACCAAGAACGGTCCGCTTGTCGTCACCGTCGCAGCTTAAAGTACGGTAAGAAGAAGCGGTCCGAACAGGATCGCGAGAATGCCCAAAGGGAAGCGCAGGTGATTGAGCCTGCGCAGGCTGGGCATGCTGGCCCAAGTGCTCAGCACCAAATAGATCAGCAGAGCGATAATGGCTGGGAGCAGGGCATTCAGATTGAATGCGCCGGCATTGTTGATCTGCAAATAGCCCATAAAGCCCACAGCATAGCCTAGAAGGGCCGAGAGGATGACCGTGGCGGCCTTTGCCGTGATCAGGAGGGCCATGTCTATGGTATTGCTTGCTAAGAGCAGGGCAACGCCCGTTGCAATGACGTGGAGCGTGATCAAGGTGCTGAAGATGCGGTTGTCCGCTAGCATGGCGGCCACGCCGGGCACGCCGACCTGACCAACGAGGCCGATGACGGGGATGTCGCCAACGTAGCGACGAACCAGCCAGATCGTATAGAGCATGACCAAGGTGGAGACCGCAGTCACCAGCAGGGTTACAGCCATGACCTTGATGAGATCTGCCAGATCGTTCGACATGTGTGCCCCTTAGAAGTCGCTTGTCTGCCCATAGCATGGGGCAGGGCTGATTCTAAAGCGAGCGACGGCGCAGTGCACCACTCAGAGAGTTTGGCGGGCCTTTGCGGGCGCCACGCTGCACGCGAATAGGCTTGCGGAAGTCCTCGGCGAGCTCGAAAGCGTCTGCGCGATATTCCAACTCTGCATAGGGATCAGGATCGAGATCTGTCTGGGTCATAAAGCTGAACCGCTCAGGTACACCATTCGCCCAAGGCATTGAAATCTGATTGGGAATAAAAAGGAAGTGGTACGCCGGGCGGGGGTCGAACCCGCGACCATTCGATTAAAAGTCGAATGCTCTACCACTGAGCTACCGGCGCCCGCTATGTACGCCCTGCGGCGTTGGGGCGGAACATAGCTAGAGTTCGCGCCAAGTCAACCGCCCTCATGCGGTTCCTGTGCAAACAATTGGCGGCCTTCATAGCTCACTGGCAGGCAGGAAAAGGCAATTCGTTCAAGTCGTTCGCACATTTGCCTAGCTTCTGCTAGGGTTTCCATGGGCCCAACAAGGATGCGGCTACCCTGGTCAGTCTGCGCACTCAGGACTGGGGAAAACTCCAGAAGGAGTGGTCCCAGCTTCATTTGAAGGTCTCGCCAAGTGGCTTCGGCATTTTGTGGCGCAACGAATCCGCAATGGCAACACCATAGGGGATCGGGTTCGGTGGCACCGAATTGGGCGCGTCACTGAGCGGCGCAGGCATGGCTTGTGGTAATGTGACCGGAACGGATTGGGCGCCGGGCAAGGGGGATTGGCGGATAGCAACGCTCCCACCAAGTGCAGCCATTTCAATCGGTTCGGAGGTCTGGTCGACAGTCGCGGTCAAACTGGTGACGTCGACGGTTGGTCGCGGGATCGCTTCGACAATATTGGGTATGGTAACTTCTAAGGCACTTACCCGGCGCAACACGTCTTTGCCCGATTGGTCTTGGAGCTGGGTCTGCGACTGTAGGGACTGATAGTCCTGATTGAGTTTTTGCAGATCACCTTGCAGGCCGCTGACCTGTTCGCGCAGACCTTCTACAGAAGTAGAGTTGATGCGGGGCGTATGTAACGCTTTGATAAAATCGTATGGTAAGATTGCGGAAACATTGGAGCTGATGACTGCAAGTGCCGCCGCGGCGAGGGCAATTAGGCCCCAAAATGTCACGTCGGATTGCCGAAAATGGTCCGATGCTCTAGCCAATCGCTGACCTCAAATGTTTGGCCCGAATCGAGCCTTATGTTTGAAATGAGGATTGGCCTGTTGTTGTGGGTTCGCCAATAGTTGTTGGCTATTTATTTACCATAAGCCGAGTGATTTTCGGTATTGGAGTGAGCGTTATGGCTGATTTGCTTTCGATTATCCTCGCGGCTGGCGAAGGGACGCGAATGAAATCCGCTTTGCCTAAGGTATTACACCCCGTGGGTGGATTGCCCGTGGTAAGCCATGTTTTGCGGACAGCAAAATCTTTTGGGTCGCGCATTGCTGTTGTTGTGGGGCCTGGTCATGAGGCAGTTGAGCAGGCAGTAACGCGGTTCGAGAGCAATGCTTTTATTGCGCGCCAGCTAGAACGTCTTGGGACAGGCCATGCTGTTCAGCAAGCACGCGAAGCGTTTCAAAACGAAACTGGCAACGTTCTCGTACTATACGCCGACACCCCGCTCGTGACCGAGAAAACAATCGGCCAGATCGTCGGAAGACTTGATGCGGGCGCAGATATGGTTGTGGTTGGTTTCAGGCCACACAATCCCACCGGATATGGTCGCCTTCTCACGGACGGCAATCGGCTCTTGGCTATTCGCGAGCATAAGGATGCGAGCGATGAGGAGCGCCGCGTCGGCCTTTGTAATTCCGGCATTATCGCGTTTAATGCCGATACGCTTCGCGCAGTTATTGATCGCATTGATAACAAGAACGCCAAGGGCGAATACTATCTGACTGACGCGGTAGAGCTCGCGGTCGCAGATAAGCGCCAGATCGACTATATCGAAGCCGATGCCAGCGAATTGGTTGGCGTGGATAATCGCACCAAGCTGGCTGAGGCCGAGGCGACTTTCCAGCAGTTCAAGCGCGCTGAGATGATGGAAAACGGGGTAACGCTGCGTGATCCGCAGAGCGTGTTCTTCTCCTGGGATACGGAATGCGGGCGTGACGTGACCATCTTCCCCAATGTGGTTTTCGGCCCCGGCGTTAAGATTGCCGACAATGTCGAAATTCGTGCGTTCTGTGATCTCGAAGATGTCGTGATCGGTGATGGCGCCAGTATTGGTCCCTTTGCGCGTGTTCGTGGCGGCGCGGAGTTGGGCAAAGATGTTCACGTCGGAAATTTTGTTGAGGTGAAGAAGTCAAAGCTCGCCGATGGCGTAAAAGTGGGACATCTCAGCTATTTGGGTGACGCGGAGATTGGCGCCAAAACAAATATTGGCGCAGGCACGATTACGTGTAATTACGATGGCGTTAACAAGGATAAAACCGTTATTGGTGCAAATGCCTTTATTGGCTCAAATGCGTCGCTCGTCGCGCCTGTTGTGATTGGTGATGGTGCCTATACTGCTTCGGGAAGCGTCATAACCGAAGATGTTCCGGCTGATGCTGTAGCTTTCGGGCGCGCGCGTCAGGAAAACAAGGCTGATTACGCGCCAAAGCTGCGCGAGCGGGCCCTCGCGAAGAAGGCCGCGAAAGGGAAGTAACGATGTGCGGTATTGTCGGTATTGTCGGTGACGCGCCTGTCGCCGGACGATTGGTGGATGCTCTCAAGCGCCTAGAATACCGCGGATATGACAGTGCTGGCGTAGCGACGCTGGAAGGCGGCGAGATTGCTCGCCGCCGCGCTGAGGGGAAGCTGGGCAATCTGGCGACCAAGCTTGGCATGGAGCCGCTGGGGGGCACGATTGGCATTGGCCACACCCGCTGGGCGACCCATGGTGCGCCTACAGAGGCCAATGCCCACCCGCATGCCACCAAGCGCGTTGCTGTGGTGCACAACGGCATTATCGAGAATTTTCGCGAGTTGCTCGCAGATCTCGCTAAAGATGGCTATGTGCCAACAAGCCAGACCGATACCGAAAGTGTTGCCCTGTGGATGACGCGCGAGCTGGATCATGGCGCCGACCCTGAACTGGCCGTCGCGCGTACGTTGAAAGCGCTTAAGGGCGCGTTTGCACTCGCCTTTATGTTCAAGGGGCAGGGCGATTTGCTGATTGCCGCGCGTCACGGCGCGCCACTGGCTGTGGGCTATGGCGAGACGGAGATGTATCTTGGCTCAGACGCAATGGCGCTCGCTCCCTTTACCTCGCGCTTGACCTATCTCGAAGATGGCGACTGGGCGGTGATGACGCCGAAGGGCGTCACCATCCGCGATGGCAAGGATGCTCTCGTTGAGCGTGCTAAGATGGTGTCGCAGGCGTCGGCTCTCTTGGTCGACAAGGGCAATCATCGTCATTTTATGGCTAAGGAAATCTACGAGCAGCCTGAAACCATATCGCACACGCTGAGCCACTATGTGGATATGGGGGCTGAAAAGGCTTCTATCCGCGAGAGCTTACCATTTGATTTTGCTGAGCTTTCTCGTTTGACGATGTCTGCGTGTGGTACGGCTTATTATGCCGGTGCCATCGCGAAATATTGGTTTGAGCGCTATGCGCGCTTGCCGGTTGATATCGATGTCGCGTCAGAATTCCGCTATCGCGAGCCGCCGCTGGAAAAGAACGGGCTGTCGTTCTTCATTTCGCAGTCCGGCGAGACGGCTGATACTTTGGCCGCTCTGCGCTATTGCGCCGGGCAGGGGCAACATGTGGCGTCGCTGGTCAATACGCTGGAATCGACCATCGCACGTGAATCGGGTGTGGTTTTCCCGATCCTTTGCGGGCCGGAAATCGGCGTTGCCTCCACGAAGGCGCTGACGGCGCAGTTGACCGCTTTGGCAAGCCTTGCCATCGCCGCTGGCCGTGCTCGCGGCGCATTGAGCGCCGAGCAAGAGGCGGAGATGGTTCGGGCGTTGACGGCGCTGCCGAGTGCTGTTTCGGCGGCCTTGGGCACCGAGGCTGTGATCATGGACATCGCCAAACGCCTCTCCAAGGCTAAGGACGTGCTCTATCTCGGCCGTGGCCCGATGTTCCCGGTCGCCATGGAAGGTGCGCTGAAGCTCAAAGAGATCAGCTATATCCACGCCGAAGGTTATGCAGCAGGTGAACTGAAGCATGGGCCGATTGCGCTGGTGGATGAAGCCATGCCGGTGATTGTCGTCGCTCCTTCTGATGAATTGGTCGATAAAACGCTGTCCAATATGCAGGAGGTCGCGGCACGCGGGGGTAAGATTATTCTTATTACCGATGCTGAAGGGGCACAGCACGTCGGGCATGGCGTTGCGGATATTATCGAAATTCCGCACGTGCATCCGTTTGTGGCGCCGATTTTGGCACTGATCCCAGTGCAGTTGTTGGCCTATCACACGGCGGTATTTATGGGCACGGACGTGGACCAGCCGCGGAATTTGGCCAAGTCGGTGACGGTGGAGTAATTTTTGTCCCCTGGTGTTTGCGCCGAGGGGCCGTGGGGTGCGCAGTACCCCCACCCAACCTCCCCCTGGTAGGGGACTGTTCATTTGGGACTCCTTATGAGGTGTCTGTTGAAGAACAGATTGAGCGTAATCTCGAGCATCTGCACTGTTTTGGAGACGCGCTTTGTCCGCCGATTGAACCGCGCAAGATTGTCCCTGATTGAGGAATTAGAGGACTCAATCAGGTGGGTTTGCGCCTTTGTTTCCAAATGTGGCACGGTCACGCCATTGCGCTTGAAAGCGAGTGCGTAACAAGAGTTGGCATCGGTAAAGATGGCCCCGATCTCACCCACAGCCTGCAGGGCCAAGCGGTAAGCCGTGATCGCACTTTCTACGC
>NZ_JABBDZ010000049.1:0-881 GCF_012847305.1 Devosia sp. MC1541 | reverse complement strand
CTGCGCACGCTGG
The DNA here is from genome assembly GCF_012847305.1 of Devosia sp. MC1541. Taxonomy (NCBI): domain Bacteria; kingdom Pseudomonadati; phylum Pseudomonadota; class Alphaproteobacteria; order Hyphomicrobiales; family Devosiaceae; genus Devosia; species Devosia sp. MC1541. The sequence goes on along the minus strand of NZ_JABBDZ010000049.1, from coordinate 868 downwards.
TAGAGAAGACCCCCGACGCCGATATTCTGCGTGAGATGATTGGCTTCGCTGCCGAACGGCTGATGGAGATGGAAGTGGGTGCCGCCACTGGGGCCGGCTATGGCGAAAAGAGCGCCGAGCGGCGGGTCCAGCGCAATGGCTACCGCGAGCGGGACTGGGAGACGCGGGCCGGCACGGTCGAGCTGCGCATCCCCAAGCTGCGCAAGGGCAGCTACTTCCCGGGCTTTCTGGAACCTCGGCGGCTGGCCGAGAAGGCTCTTACCGCGGTGATCCAGGAGGCGTACATCCAGGGCATCTCAACCCGTTCGGTGGACGACCTGGTCAAAGCCATGGGCATGAGTGGCATCTCCAAGAGCCAGGTCAGCCGGCTCTGCGAGGAGATCGATGGGCGGGTGAAGGCCTTCCTCGAGCGGCCGATCGAGGGCGATTGGCCCTACCTGTGGATCGACGCCACTTACCTCAAGGTACGCAGGGGCGGCCGCATCGTCTCGGTGGCAGCCATCATGGCGGTGGGCGTCAATGCGGATGGCCGGCGCGAGGTGCTGGGCATGGAGATCGGCACCTCGGAGGCCGAGGCGATCTGGACCGAGTTCCTGCGCAAGCTGACCCGCCGCGGCCTGCGAGGCGTGAAGCTGGTGATCTCCGATGCCCATGAGGGCATCAAGGCGGCCGTCACCAAGGTGCTTTGTGCCACATGGCAACGCTGCCGAGTCCACTTCATGCGCAACGTCCTTGCCCATGCCGGCAAGAGCGGTCGCCGCGTGGCCAGTGCCTTTATCGCCACGGCCTTCGCTCAGGAGACGCCGGAGGCCGCCAGCACCCAATGGCGCGCCGTTGCCGACCAGATCCGTCCGCGGGTGCCCAAGCT
>NZ_JABBDZ010000048.1:0-978 GCF_012847305.1 Devosia sp. MC1541 | reverse complement strand
CCTAGGTGTTTGATCCCGGGTTTTGATGGTGCAATCTTTTCCCCTGAGTGGAAGGAGGCACTATGGGACAAGTTCACCACGGGAGCGCCACGACGACAGCGGCAGTCCGTCGAGCGATACAACATAGTCAAGAGAGCTTGAGGGCGCTGGCGAAGCGCTACGGGATCAATCAGAAGACTGTGGCGAAGTGGAAGAAGCGGACCTCGGTCGCAGATTTGCCGACCGGGCCGAAGGAACCGCATTCCACGGTCCTATCGGTGGAGGAAGAGGCGGTCATCGTCGCTTTCCGCAAGCACACGCTGCTGCCGCTCGATGACTGCCTCTATGCCCTTCAGGCGACAATCCCGCATCTGTCCCGATCATCGTTGCATCGGTGCCTGGAGCGCCATGGCATCTCCCGGCTACCCGATGTCGAAGGGGACAAGCCCGTCAGGAAGAAGTTCAAGAGCTATCCGATCGGCTACTTCCACATCGACATCGCAGAGGTGCAGACGGCTGAGGGCAAGCTCTATTTGTTCGTGGCCATCGACCGAACATCGAAGTTCGCCTTCGCTGAACTCTATACCAAAGCCGGCAAGATGAATGCCGCCCAATTCCTGCGCAACCTCGTCGCGGCAGTGCCCTACATCATCCATACCGTACTGACCGACAATGGCATCCAGTTTACCAACCGGGTCCGCGATACATACGCATTCCACCATATCTTCGATCGGGTCTGCGACGAGAACGGCATCGAGCACAGGTTGACCAGGATCAAGCACCCCTGGACGAACGGACAGGTGGAACGGATGAACCGCACCATCAAAGAGGCCACCGTCAGACGCTTCCACTATGACGATCATGACCAATTGCGTCGGCACCTTCAGGACTTCATCGACGCCTACAATTTCGGACGAAGACTGAAGATGCTCAAGGGCCTCACACCCTACGAGTTCATCTGCAAGCAGTGGACTTCAGAGCCGGATAGATTCATCATCG
>NZ_JABBDZ010000047.1:0-980 GCF_012847305.1 Devosia sp. MC1541 | reverse complement strand
GCTTCCTGGCTCGATGAACGCGGTCCTGGCGCCGACGGCCACGATCCACTCCCGCACCGCCTTGGCGATGAACTCCGGGCCATTGTCGGAACGAACATGGCCCGGCACACCGCGCAAGATGAACAGGTCCGACAGCGTGTCGATGACGTCGGTCGAGTTGAGCTTGCGGTCGATGCGGATCGCCAGGCATTCCCGGGTGAACTCGTCGATGATGTTGAGCATGCGGAACTTTCTGCCATTATGGGTCCGGCCCTCGACGAAGTCATAGGACCAGACATGGTTCGGGTACTCGGGCCGAAGCCGGATGCACGATCCGTCATTCAGCCAGAGCCGGCCTTTCTTCGGTTGTTTATGGGGAACCTTCAGCCCCTCCCGCCGCCAGATGCGCTCGACGCGTTTGGCGTTGACCGTCCATCCCTCCGACCGCAGCATCGCCGTGATCCGACGATAGCCATAGCGGCCATACCGGGAAGCGAGCCGGATGACGTCGGCGATCAACGCCTCTTCATCTGCTCGGCCGTGCGGCTTCTTGCGCTGGGTCGATCGGTGCTGGCCGAGAACCTTGCAGGCAAACCGCTCCGAGACGGAGAACTTCGCCACGACATGGTCGACGCAGCGACGGCGACGGGCGGGGCTCAATAGTTTCCCGAGGCAGCCTCTTTCAGGATCAACTTCTCGAGCGTCAGGTCCGATACAGCCTTGCGCAACCGGTCGTTTTCTTTCTCGAGCTCCTTCAGGCGCTTCACCTGGTCTCCCTTTAGGCCGCCAAACTCCTTGCGCCACCGGTAATACGTAAACTGCGTCACGCCGATCGTGCGAACCGCCTCGCCAACCGATTTTCCTTGCGACAGCAGAACATCAACCTGGCGTAGCTTGGCGACGATCTCTTCGGGCTTGTGCTTCTTCTGGGGCATTCCAACGTCCTCTCTAGCGGCTCAATAGCCTACTTCAGGGAGGACCACTTTTCAGGGGGCAGACCA
>NZ_JABBDZ010000046.1:0-1046 GCF_012847305.1 Devosia sp. MC1541 | reverse complement strand
CTATGTTGTATCGCTCGACGGACTGCCGCTGTCGTCGTGGCGCTCCCGTGGTGAACTTGTCCCATAGTGCCTCCTTCCACTCAGGGGAAAAGATTGCACCATCAAAACCCGGGATCAAACACCTAGGGGCTATTCACCATGATGTGCTCCGCCAACTACGGGAGGAGGAGTAAATGCAATTAATTGCACATGCTGCTAACCTCTGCAGGAGCGACCATGCTGGACCACCGTTCGTACCGCTCGGGAAAAACGAGCTTGGTTTCAACGGACGCATGGACATACACAATGGTCCATGCAGGACACCGTCGCCCACCAACCGAATGCTTCGCCCGCCCCTAGGCGACCGGGCCGCATTGTGCTTCGTCGGAAGAAGACAGGGCAGACCCCTTCGACAGTTACATCCAAGGCCCTCACACTCCCCGTCCACTCAGAAGAGATCGCTGTCCTGCGCGCTCATCTCAGATCAGAAATCGAGAGTATCTTGTTCGATAACGAGTAGGCGATCATGACCCGCGCAGCCATTTATGTGCGGGTGTCGACCTCTCGGCAAGCGGAGCACGACCTATCCCTGCCAGACCAGATCGCACAGTGTCGCGCGTGGTGCGATCGACAGGGGATTGAGGTAGCCGAAGTCTATTCAGAACCAGGCGCGTCGGCTTTGGATGACGGCAGACCCGTATTCCAGGAAATGATCTACGCAGCCAAGCGAGACGATCATCCCTTTGATCTGATTGTCGTGCACTCGCTCTCGCGGTTCAGCCGGGATGCATTGCACTCCGAGTTCTACATCCGAGAGCTTGCCAAAGTTGACGTTCGGCTGGCGTCGATCACCCAGGACATAGCCCCGGATGGACCAGGTGACTTTATTCGTAAGGTGCTGAACCTCTTCGACGAGCATCAGTCGAAAGAAAACGCCAAGTGGCCTGACCCCATAGGGTGGTCCGGTTTCAGTCTTAATGCATGATCGGCTTTGGGGCTATTGCCTGTGCAGATGGGGGTGCCGATCCGCGTGGTGGCGCAGGCCAGATAATGGCCTGCGGTGCCGG
>NZ_JABBDZ010000045.1:0-1321 GCF_012847305.1 Devosia sp. MC1541 | reverse complement strand
TGAACCGCGCCGGGTTTGCCGGAAGCTGATTTCGGTTAGTTACGCGGCCATGGCGTCAGTTTCCAGAGCGGCGTAGAAGTTGACCTCGGCCTCTGCGGGCGGGATGTTCCCGATCGGCTCGAGCAGGCGGCGGTTGTTGAACCAGTCCACCCATTCAAGGGTCGCATATTCGACGGCCTCGAAGCTGCGCCAAGGTCCGCGTCGGTGGATGACCTCGGCCTTGAACAGGCCGTTGATCGTCTCGGCCAGCGCGTTGTCGTAACTGTCGCCCACGCTGCCAACCGAAGGTTCGATGCCTGCTTCTGCGAGGCGCTCGGTGTAGCGGATGGACAGGTATTGGGAGCCGCGGTCGCTGTGATGAACCAGTCCCATGCCCTTGGCTGGCCGGCGTTCGTGGACCGCCTGTTCCAAGGCATCGAGGACGAACCCCGCATGCGCCGAGGTGCTGACACGCCAGCCGACGATCTTGCGGGCATAGGCGTCGATGACGAAAGCCACATAGGCGAACCCCTTCCAGGTTGCAACATAGGTGAAATCACTGACCCAGAGCATGTTGGGTGCCGGCACCCGGAACTGGCGGTTCACCTTGTCCAGCGGACAGGGTGCCTTCTTGTCGGGGATCGTAGTCCTGTGCGGCTTGCCCCGGACAATGCCTTGAATACCCATGACCTTCATCAGCCGTGCCACCGTGCATCGGGCAACGTCGAAGCCCTCGCGGCGAAGCTGCCGCCAGATCTTCCGGACGCCGTAGACGCGCCAGTTCTCCTCGAATACCCGCAGGATCTCGGGGCGCAGCGCCTCATCCCGGCGCGCCCGTTCCGACAGCCGGGACGGATCGGCCCGCTTTGCCAGATGTTCATAGTAGGTGGACGGGGCGATCGGCAGAACCGCGCAGATCGGCTCGACCCCGTGCGCATCCCGGTGCGCGTCGATGAAACCCACCATCACTTCGACCGGCGGTCGAGCTCCGCCATCGCAAAATATGCGCTCGCCTTCCTGAGGATCTCGTTGGCCTGGCGCAACTCGCGGTTCTCCCGCTCAAGCGCCTTCATCTTCTCGGCCAAATCACTCGGGATGCCCGCGCGCCGACCCCTGTCGACCTCGGCCTTCTTGACCCAGTCGTTCAGGGTCTGTGGCGTGCAGCCGATCTTCGCCGCGATCGACATCACCGCCTGCCAGCGTGACGCATGCTGACCCTCGTTGTCGAGAACCAGTCGCACGGCGCGTTCGCGGACCTCAGGGGAAAACTTGTTCGTCGTCTTGCTCATGATGCTCCATCCTACTCAAGAGTCGGAGCCTCCGGCAAACCCGGCGCGGTTCA
>NZ_JABBDZ010000044.1:0-1459 GCF_012847305.1 Devosia sp. MC1541 | reverse complement strand
CTATGTTGTATCGCTCGACGGACTGCCGCTGTCGTCGTGGCGCTCCCGTGGTGAACTTGTCCCATAGTGCCTCCTTCCACTCAGGGGAAAAGATTGCACCATCAAAACCCGGGATCAAACACCTAGGTTACTCCTGCTTCCTTCCCCCGCTAACTTTGGGGTGTCCCGACACGATCGACTCAAAACCGTTTCGCCAGGTCGACTCAAAAAGTTTCGCCCGATTTCGGTAAATCAATGACTTAGTCGAATCACAAGGCATTTGCGCCGACAGCAGCAGCAACGCGAACTCCTCCCCGCCGATCCGGCCCAGTATTGCGTCAGGTATGACGGCCCCGCGAGCGCAGTCCGCGAAGACCATTAATGCTTGGTCGCCGATGGCATGACCGAAAGCGTCGTTCACCCGCTTGAAGTGGTCGAGATCAATGATCGCCATAGACAGAGGGCTGGAATGCCGCCGGCAACGCGCCAGCGCAGTCTCGGCGAGAGCGAGAAAACTGCCTCGATTGTAAAACCCGGTGAGAGGATCCAGCATGGCCAGTTTGCGCTGCTCGATTTCCGATCGCTCGCGCAAACCGGCTACCACAAATACTGTCGTGCCGATGAGGAAGATGAGGTTTGCAGCGAGAACCGGCGCAAGAGCGTCCAGTCCACCTGTCCAGGGTGCTGCCAACGCGGTGATCGTCAGTCCGAGAGCGTGTCCGCTTATGGTGAGCGACAGGGGCCAGCGCGATCCAAGCCATTGCGCAGACCTGCTGATGACCCATCCGGCGCCGAACAGATATGTAGTCATCAACAGCAGTGCAGCCCGCATGCCAAGCAGATCGTCATGCGGTGTGAGGACGATCACGGCAATCAAGGCCAACGGTCCGACCGCTGCCAAGGCGAGTCTTGAACGCTTACCTTCGAGCAGTCTCGCCGCATGCCAGAGCAGTCCAGCGCTGCCGACGAGATACAACAGACCAATCGGCCGCAGGGCATCAGGGTATACCATTGTGCTCAGAGGCAGGACGGCCAGGCCAATGCCTTGAAGAAAGCTGGCGCCGGCCCATCGCAGGACCGACTCCATGTCTCGATATGCAAACCAGGCCAAGATGAGCAGAGCGCCGCCTACCATGGCAACGAACGCGTTGATGAACATCAATGTGGTGGCGTCGAGAATCATGGGCGCTCGGTCTGGCCTTTTGCAAGAATAGGCCCGCCACAGCGCTGGTCTTGTTAGCGCATTGCTTCCAATTGTATATATGCACCGAGCTGAAGACCCGCAAAAACTGGCTCGCTGAGCCTGCGGCTGCGATTGTGGCCGTCTGATTTCCGTGTTTGAGCAGATTTGGCGCGGCGTTTGGCGATCGGCGGTGCCCATTGACGGCGTTTCCCGGTCATCCGGGCAGACTCATGGCGCGGTTGCGCGCTTTTCGTGGAAGACGAGGCGGTCGAAGTTGTAGGCCAGATTGGCCAAGGT
>NZ_JABBDZ010000043.1:0-1528 GCF_012847305.1 Devosia sp. MC1541 | reverse complement strand
TGGTTCTTGCGAGGAGCCCAAGACCCGATCCCATCCCGAACTCGACCGTCAAATTCCTCCGCGCCAATGGTACTAAGTCTCAAGACTTGGGAGAGTAGGTCACTGCAAGGTCTGCCAAAAACATAAAATCTCTCTACGATCATCTAAACCAAATACAAAAAGCCCCGCTCACCAGCGGGGCTTTTTGCGTTTGTGACGTAGTGGCGGGTCAAAACATAAACGTACTGAGCTGTCTAGCTATTCCAAGTCTGCGCATAGGCTGGCCCTCGACCATAAATGTGCTCACGATGCCAAGTGATGTACTCGGGGCGGGGCCAAATGCGCGGATCTTTGAATGCGATCTTCCTACCAGATCGTACAAGTTTCTTGGTGTCCGGACAGGCTGTTTCATGCACCGCGATTGTGCCGTCGATACTGAGGGCTATCACCCCTTCATCCCATAACCAATTTGCAATAGGGCTCATTGGCAGGACATTCGTAATCTCGTCGGGACCGCCATTGCGAAGCGGAACAATATGGCCAATTTGAGTTGCGTAACGTCCGAGTAGGATCCCTGTATGGTTCTGGCCAGTGAATACGCAAGTTGAGCCATAGATGCTCAGCATATCAAAGCGCAAATAAGGATCGCGCAGCTGAACACGTCGTTCAGCTAGATTCGGCGATTTTCCTAAGAGGTCCGTCGTAGAGTCGGTCGTTTCCGAAAAAGAATGTTCCGACCGTCGTTCAGCCCACAACACCTCTTCAAATTCTGCTGGTAGCTTTTGGATCAGCGGGGCATGTTCGTACCAATTCAAAGCCCTACTGCCGCTTGCCTCATACAAATGACTCAATGAGACGGCGTCTTCGAATAGTTCCAAATTGGCAAACTCCAGTAGCACAAAAGGCGTACCCTCGATTGGTGTGACCTCATAAAGGGTACCAAAACCTTGGTAGGCACCAGGCAATTGGTCTCGTGGTTGGTAAAACACGAACTGGTACCCGAGCAGATCGAGCAGCCTCCGAGACTGATTGGTACGCAATCGTATGAACCGATAGCCGTCATTTACCATTTGGTCCGCCCTGACATTCAGGGAATGCAGCACTCCGAAGTCTCCCGTAAGTGGAAGTACGGATTGTGTACAAATTTTTGAATCGTGTCAGTGGGCAGGAGGGAAATTTTGTGGAGACCGTGGCCTATCTCATAGGATGGTTTTGGGTATGTTTTTACCCAAGGTAGGTATTGTCTTGATCCTGAACCAATTCCGCCAAAAACTTCCCCTAGGTGGAAAACTCAGCAAAGGTGCTGAAACGCTGCTGACTCACCGGGCTTGTTCACATCCGGCACGGCGCCAAAAACCTGAATCATATCGAATTTTCTAAACCGCTCTGGACACGAAACAGTGCTGCCCCTATAACCCGGTGATCGCTGCAGAGCACAGCGCCTCACGGCACTGAGCGACGCAGCAAACGACTGAAATCAAATGCAAATTTGAAATTGGTTTAGTGGATCTCGAAAGATTTCGGAATTCGCGAAAATGGGTGTTGACGA
>NZ_JABBDZ010000042.1:0-1653 GCF_012847305.1 Devosia sp. MC1541 | reverse complement strand
CCGGCAAGAGCGGTCGCCGCGTGGCCAGTGCCTTTATCGCCACGGCCTTCGCTCAGGAGACGCCGGAGGCCGCCAGCACCCAATGGCGCGCCGTTGCCGACCAGATCCGTCCGCGGGTGCCCAAGCTGGACACCCGCAAAAACCCTCGCGCCTTTGGTGCTGTCGTGATTCACTGACGATGCTTGATCATGGAGCATCGTCATGGACCCACAGTCGCTGTTCAGCCTGAACGATCACCTTGAGGCGCTGAGCCAGCATGGTGATCCGCTCGAGGTGTTGGAGCGGACAGTGGACTTCGAGTACTTCCGCGGCTGGCTCGTCGAGGGGCTGGGCTATGGCGACGGCAGCAAGGGTGGCCGGCCGCCCTTTGATCCGGTGGCCATGTTCAAGATCCTGATCCTGCAGGCCCAGCACAACCTGTCGGACGCCCGCATGGAGTTCATGATCCGTGACCGTCTGAGCTGGATGCGGTTCCTGGGGTTCTCGCTCGGGGACCGGACCCCGGATGAGAACACCATCCGTCATTTCCGTAACCGCATGACCGAGACGGGTACGCTCAAGCGGGTGATGAAGGCCTTCGACTGGCAACTGCACAAGAAGGGGTACATCCCGATGTCGGGGCAGATCGTCGATGCCTCGCTGGTGCCGGCGCCCCGGCAGCGCAACACCGATGGCGAGCAGCAGGCGATCAAGGACGGCAAGACGGCCACGGAAATCTGGCCGGACGAGCCGGCCAAGGCGGCCCAGAAGGACACCGATGCGCGCTGGACGCTCAAGGTGGGCGGCAAGGTGCGCTATCGGGCAGACGGCACGCCGCTGCCGATGATCGCGCTGCCGGTGTTCGGCTACAAGAGCCACATCAGCATCGATCGCCGCTACGGATTCATCCGGGCCGCTGCGGTCACCTCGGCATCCCATCCCGATGGCCGGATGCTGCGCCAGGTCATTGACCGGCAGAACACCGGCAGTGAAGTGTGGGCTGACAGCGCCTACCGCTCACAGAGCAACGAAGCCTGGCTCGCCGATCGCATGCTGACCAGCCGCATCCATCGACGAAAGCCCAAGGGCAAGCCGATGCCGGTAGCGACGGCTCGGGCCAACGCCGCCAAGTCGGCGGTGCGCGCCAGGATCGAGCATGTCTTTGCTCATCAGAAGAACCGCTTCGGTCTGTTCATCCGCACCATCGGCATCGCCCGCGCCGAGGCGAAACTGACGCTGGCGAACCTGGCCTACAACTTCGACCGTCTGATCTTCCACGAAAAGCGTCTCGCCACGCCATGAGTCCGTCCGCACGTGCGGGAAAACGCCTGGGTCCAGCGCTGCGGGCCACCCAGAAGGACCAATCTTGCCGAAAGCACTGGATCTCACACCGGCATCATGGCGCCGCCGGACACATCCACCCAGTTTTTGCGGGTGTCCAGCTCGCCACCATCATGGACGAGGCCGAGCACGACGTCCTTGCCTACATGAGCTTCCCCAGGGAGCATCGGGCCAAGCTGCATAGCAACAACCCGATAGAACGGGTGAATGGCGAGGTGAAGCGGCGGACCGAGGTGGTGGGCATCTTCCCCAACGAGGATGCCATCGTCCGGCTCGTTGGCGCCATCCTGCTTGAGCAGAACGATGAGTGGGCTGTGCAGCGCGCCAGATACA
>NZ_JABBDZ010000041.1:0-1931 GCF_012847305.1 Devosia sp. MC1541 | reverse complement strand
CACCTCCGTCGACACCTCGCGTGTTACCTCAACCCCCAGACCGTCGACCCGATTTTCCATGTCCATTTGCCCGTTACTCGTCGGAATTTTCCGTCGAGCCGACACTGCGTCACGGTTTGGCAAGGAACAAATTGGCACCAAGAAAGAGGTGTCGGAAACGCGTTGTACGTGCCGGAGAACCCCTTCTAGTACGACGATCGGTGTGCGGGAAAAGTGTTACTTGATGCGGATTTGGTGTTACCAGCCGCGCGGCGCCACTCCAACGCCTTCGCTAATCAAAGCGGACATTGTCAAACCAAGAGAGTTCTTCGGCAGTTGTGAGCGGAGAGCCATATCGGGCAAAAGCGTGCGTACCGCGAGCCTTACTAGGCGAATTCTCCATCCGATGAGCAGACGCAATCCACGATCTCAAACAGCATCATTACTCGACCAATCGCCGTCCTGGCACGACGCGATAGAGTCATCACACGTTGCCACACACCGCCTCTGGCAATACCTCACGCGTCACCTCCCCCAAACCGTCGACCCGACTTTATATGCCGATTTGCCCGTTACTCGTCGGAATTTTCGGTCGAACCGGCACTGCGTCACGGTTGGCACGGACCAAATTTGCGACCAAGAATGAGGTGCCGATAACGCGTCGTGCGTGCCGGAGAACCCCTTCTAGAATGACGATAGGTTTGCGGGAAAAGTGTTACTTGATGCGGATTTGGTGTTACCAACCGTGCATTGCTACTTCGTCATCTTGGCTAATCGAAGCGGATCTTGTCGAACCAGGCGAGCTCTTCGGCAGTTGGGAGCGGAGAGCCATATCGAGCCGAGACGTGTTTACCGCGAGCCTTGCTCTTCGCATTGTCTTCACTGCCCTGCCCCTGCTCGTGACCCATAAACAGATTTCGGACAGCAAGTGGGATCCCGGCATCATCACAACGCTTCGCGAAAGTGTGGCGAGCGCTATAGGCGACAATGCGCCGATCCGGCGTTATGCCGCGCACCAATCGGTTCGCACGTTTTGAGAGTGCTGAGGAGCTGTTGCCGTATTGGTCAGCGGTCTCGTCAGGGAAAAGGCGTGCATTGGGTCCATCCTCCTTGCGGCGCCTGGCTATGAGGTCCAGCAGACCATCATTGAGAAGCTCCCGCGCCACCGGAAAGATACGGCGCGCTGAATTGGATTTTAGTTGCAGCTGAGCGCGCCGTAGGGCGTGGTGCTCGTCGCCATCGAAATCAAAATGCAGCAAGTCCACGCACAACCGACCGTGTAACTCACGAAAGTCCGATACGCAGAGCTGCGTGAATTCGTGCAATCGCAGGCCCTGCCGGCACGTGAAACGCGGCCACCAATAGTCTGCGGACATTTTCGGCTTCTTGCTGGTCAGCCGGTAGATCGCGTGTTCGATTTCCGGCGTGAAGGGTAGACGAACTTCGACGTCCAGAAGATCCTCTCCATCCGCCTCTTGTTCGGACTGGACATTGGCAACGGGATTACTCTCGAGGTACCCCTTCCGGATCAGGTAGTCGAATATGCCGCGTATCGTGCTCAGATATTTGGCATCGACAGTTGTGGAGCTGATCGGCGGCAGCGGACTTGCACGCTTGGCGTTCAGAGCGATGGCCTTCACCGGATCATCGGTCTTGAGATGCTTTATAGCATCAACGGGCATTTGATCGATCAAATCCCGATACCGCAGCATGTCCTCCTTTTTGTACTGAAAGACCGGCTTGTCGCCCATGGTGGCAATAAAGATTTGCAGCTTCGTGCGGATTTCAGCCAGATATTTCGGGGACCTCCGCTTCCTGAGCAGATCTGCAAAATGTCCCTCAATATGCGCCGTTAATGGCTTCTTCGCTTCAGGATGGAGTGTCCCCAGCCGCATCGCTTCCGCAACTGCCAGCGCCAGTGCCTCTGGCGTCTGGTTACTAATGGCCGGCAC
>NZ_JABBDZ010000040.1:0-2329 GCF_012847305.1 Devosia sp. MC1541 | reverse complement strand
CAAGGCTTCGAGGTGATCGTTCAGGCTGAAAAGCGAATGCGGGTCCATGATGACGCTCCATGATCGGGCGACATCAATGAATCATGACTGCATCAAAGCCGCCAAGGGTTTTTGCGGACGTCCAGCTCACTGAAAGCGTGCGTCAACACTTGCTGGACATTGTGGGCCTGCGCCTGATGCAATCACCTACGTTCTGATTGAAGGATAGAGGGGTTGGGAAGGGCCCATCGCGATCAATGGAGAATTCTCGACCTGCTTCAGCTTGCGCGCCCTTCTTGTGCAAATCAAGGAAACAGCAGGGGCAAGGTAGAGCAGTTGGAACAGCGGTTCGAAGAACATGATGTTCAGGCTGAAACCTAAAAGACCAGCAGAAAACACCGCAAAAACGAACCCACCGTACTTGTCGTCCCTTCTCGTCGGCAATAGGGCATACAGTGTGAGTATCAGCATTACGGATAAAACGAGGGCTACAATCAAGCCGTTCTGCCAGATCAGATAAATGAAGAAATTGTCGACAAAAAACTCTTCTGTAGAATTCTGCGAGAGCCCTTGGACAAAACCGGTACCAAATAGCCAGTCCGCTATCGGCGCTTCACTGATCATCACCCATGAATATACACGTGACTGAAGTGTGGACGTTTTTAGCAAGAAGCTACTATCGCCGCCAGCTCCGGTATCAAACGTTGCAAGTAACACAGGTCCGAGAATTATTAGTGCGGAAACGATGCCGGCCGCCACAATCGCGACAAGTCTTAACGAAAATAGTGGCATGAAAAGGCGAAGAGCCAATATGTAGCCCAACATAAAAAAACCATTCCGGTTATATGTCGTGTACTGCACACAGACCAGAGCCAGTACTAATACAATGTATGGCCATTTTAGCGGCTTCATAAAAATTATATACGCCACAAGCCAATTGATAATTAAGCTGAAGGCAAAGGCCGAATAAAATACACTCATCGTCCTTATCTGGATTCCGCCCGATATAACCGTTTGAAGTGGATAAGCTATTATACCTTCATTATGTAGGGACATAAGAAACGTACCGAACCCAGATGGCTCAATACTGGCAAATACGACTTGGGAAATCCCAAAACAGACAATAAAAAGAACAGTCATAATGAAATTTTTGCGCTGTATTAATGCCTGCAGGTCGTATCGTAAAGCTAACGATACGACGAAGAGCGGTATAGCGCAGTGAACGTAATATAGCCCCACCAAGGCCCTAAAATCGGATACGCTGTCAAGATTCCTTACGAACAGAAGTAAAAAATGGACAGCCAGAAGGCCAACCATAAACATAAAAAAGGCAGCGTCTTTAGATTTTCGCCGTCCTGAAAAGTTCACAACTGAAGCTAGACTTACAATTGCCAGACCAATTAGATTAAAAGGAAAATTTATTCCAGATATATACTCAAATACTCTCAGAAAGTCGCGAAACACAACGAGCCAAAATGCCATCATGTTAAGGCGGTCAGTTGGGTTATATTCAAGTGCTTCATTGTTATTCGACACGATATGACCACCTAGCCCGTCCATGACGTCGTGAGCGCTTTCGCTAACATCGACAATACGGCGAATATATTAAGGCGGGGCGCTAGGAAAGACTACATTCGAGAGAGCGGGAGCAGCCAGATAAGACATATGCATTTCAGACCAGGCGCATACCCCACATGCGGTGAGCATGAAATTTTTGCTCCCTCGAAAATCGCATCGCACCTTATGACATAGGTAAGCGGTGTCCTGCCCCCACCTTCCGGTCTGTCACGAGCCATGAGATTCCGCACGGGTTGATGTCAGTTCTGGAGTTTCTCCATGGATGCTCCAATGGAGCTTCTCACAAATGGCGGGAGGCGGAGCCGCAATCGGCAGTGGCCTGAAGAGGTGAAGGCGCGGATTGTCTCCGAGACGTTTCGTCCGGGTGCGACCGTTGGTGAAGTTGCGCGGCGGCACGGTCTGAAAGCCAATCATGTCTCGGCCTGGCGGTCGCTTGCCAGGAATGGGAAGCTGGACGTCCGCAAAAACCCTTGGCGGCTTTGATGCAGTCATGATTCATTGATGTCGCCCGATCATGGAGCGTCATCATGGACCCGCATTCGCTTTTCAGCCTGAACGATCACCTCGAAGCCTTGAGCCAGCACGGCGATCCGCTCGAGGTTTTGGAGCGGACGGTGGATTTCGAGTATTTCCGGTCCTGGCTGGTGGAGGGACTTGGCTACAGTGACGGCAGCAAAGGCGGTCGGCCGCCGTTCGATCCGGTGGCCATGTTCAAGATCCTGATCCTGCAGGCACAGCACAACCTGTCCGATGCCCGCACAGAGTTCATGAT